>JBAWVS010000075.1 GCA_037147175.1 bacterium | reverse complement strand
GTACTATAAAATTCAATGACAACAAGACTTTAACTTATGCTGCGTAACTCCTGTACCAACAAGAATCATTTACGTTTCTTAGTTGCGAGCTTTAAACGGCGTTTCGGTTAGGCAAGCCTGCCCTGCAGCCTCTGCTCGCAATCCGCTTGTTGTATATGATAAATCACAATTCTCAAAACAGGTGGAAAGTCCCTCGATATGTGTCAGTATTGAATCAAATAATTTGTGCTAAAATCAGCTTATACTTGTGATGAGGTAAAAATGACAAAAGTTCTTTATATAATTGCGGGAGCAAACGGAAGCGGTAAAAGTACATTAGCCGGTGAACTTTTACCTGAAGAACAACTTGAATTTTTAAATGCTGATGATATAGCAAGGGAAATTTGTCCTGAAAATATAGAGAGCGTAAGAATATCAGCCGGCAAAGAAGTTTATAAAAGGCTTGAATCTTACTTTAATCAAGAAATCTCTTTTGCCATAGAAACAACTCTTGCCGGAAGTAACCACCTTAAAACTATTAAAAAAGCTAAAAATCTGAATTATGAAGTCACCCTTATATATTCATTTGTTGATAGTCCTGAAATCTGCATAAACAGAATAAAAACAAGAGTTTTAAAAGGCGGTCACCACATTCCGGACGAGGACGTAATAAGACGATTTTACAGAAGCAAAAACAATTTTTGGAATAAATATAAAGATACTGTTGATAATTGGATGATTTTTTACAACGGAATTGAAAAAACAGAGCTAATTGCAAATGGAACTAAAGACGATTATAATGTACTGGATGAAGCAACTTTTGAACTGCTGATTAAGGATGTTATTCAATGACAAATAATGAATACAAAAAGACATTTGAAATATCAAAAATCTTTAACAGAGCTGTTAAAAAAGCCCAAGAAGAAAACAGACGTCAGGGAATTCCTAACGTTTATTCTATCAACGGAAAAATTGTTTTTGAACTGCCTGATGGTCAGCTAAAAACAGAATACCAATTTTAAAAATTATTAAAAATAAGTCTTGTTATTGTAATAATCAGACTTATTTCTTTATAGAATTAACATATTTTAGCTGAAAAAATATGTTAATTCTCATAAGTGCTTCCAACTTTAAACAATGATTAAAGTATTTTTAACTGCCGGTTAAATATCTGTTAAAAATCCAGCGAAAATTCTTAAATATTCTTCCGACTTTAAAACTGAATTCCACCTACATGTAAACCACAGAGAGATTAATAATTATCATTTTAGATTTAACTACTTTAAGCATAGTTTATTTAGAGATTCAAAACTGATTTTTTTAGGTTATTAGCGTATTAGCTCTTTTAAAACAGGTTTAAACTTCCGCCTGCACACATAAAGTAAAACTTCCGGCTTTTTCAGAAATGCCAACTTGGCAAAAAAAGTCCGGTTTTATGCTTGCTCGCTAAAACTCAAAGCACGTCTATAATACAGGCTTCAATTTGTAAAACTTTATATTTATTTTTTGGAAAAAAATTGCCAAAAAAGTGACTAAATCCGGCATTTTTCTCGTCAACTCGGAAGCGAAAAAACCTGCCTTATATTTAGGCGACAAGCGGAGAAGAGGTAACTTGGCAAAATTCCCAAAAGTCCGGACAAACCACAATAAGTAAGCGTTTAGGGCATTCCAATGTTTCAACAACTACGGATATTTATTCTCACATAATGAAAAAAGCTGACGAAACCGCCGCTTCAACGCTAGACAATGTTTTTTGTAAAAATAAGAATTCGCAAAGCGGTTGTAAAAAGACAGTTAGTTTGAGACAGATTATCAGTAAGTCTGAGCCAAAACGCTCTTTATTTTTTATAAAGCGTAAATATATCCCGCAAATCTGTATTTGACATTTCTGTAATCCAGTTTTCGCCTGTTGAAACGGTTAAATCTGCAAGCTCTTTTTTGGATTTAATTATCTCATCGATTTTTTCTTCAAAGGTTCCAAGAGTAATAAGTCTGTGAACCATTACGTTTTTATCCTGCCCTATTCTGTAAGCCCTGTCTGTTGCCTGATTTTCAACAGCAGGATTCCACCATAAGTCATAATGAATTACGTTAGAAGCTTCCGTAAGATTTAAACCCGTTCCGCCGGCTTTTAAAGAAATTATCATAAGTCTTGTTTTTCTGTCATTTTGGAATGAATTAACCATTTCATCGCGTTTTTTTCTTGAAATTGCGCCATGAAAGAAAATAGCTTCTTCTTTAAGTTCTTTTTTGATAATTTCTTGTAAAATATCGCCCATTTCTCGGTATTGAGTAAATATAATAGCTTTTTCTTTGTTATCTAGCAGATTTTCTATTATAGACAAAGCCTTTGAAGCTTTGCCGGATGATTCTGATTCAATGTTTCCTTTTTTGGCAAAATGTGCGGGGTGGTTACAAATTTGTTTTAACGAAGTTATCAGCTTAAAGATAAGTCCTCTTCGTTGAATACCGTCGGAATTTTCTACCTGCTGCATTATATCGTCAACAATATTTTGATAAACAGCCGCCTGCTCTTTTGTAAGATAACAGTATTCGTCAAAAGAAATTTTATCGGGCAAATCTGAAATAATTGATTTATCGGTTTTTAATCTCCTTAAAATAAACGGAGCTGTAGCTTTTTTAAGTTTTTCCACAACATCTTTATCTCTGTATTTCTCGATTGGTGTTGCAAGCTCTGTCTTAAACTGCGTCAAACTGCCAAGATATCCTTTATTTATAAAATCGTAAATACTCCAGAGTTCAGTTAATCTGTTTTCAACCGGTGTACCCGTCATTGCAATATAATTATCTGCTTTTAATGATTTTATTGCTTTTGTTTGAGCCGTTTCAGAGTTTTTAATATTTTGAGCTTCGTCGATTATCAGGAAATTCCAGTTTTTTGCACTGAATTTTTTGACATCCCTCCTGAAAGTCCCGTAGCTCGTGATTAAAACATCAATATTTTTAAACTCAAGTTGCCTTTCAGAACCGTGATAGATATTCAAATTGAGTGCAGGAGCAAATTTTTGACACTCTTTTTCCCAGTTTCCGATTAATGTTGTCGGGCAAATTACAAGCGAAGGTTTTGACTTTTTATGTTCGTTTTTGTACTGCAAAAGCAGGGTTATAACCTGAATAGTTTTGCCAAGTCCCATGTCATCAGCAATGCAAGAACCGAATTGCTTTTTAGAGTTTGAATAAAGCCATTTAAACCCTCTTTCCTGATACGGTCTTAATGTTGCATTAAGATTTTCGGGAATAGAAATATCTTCTATTTTTGTAAAATCCTCAAGAACTTTCTGTAAAGCCTCGTCCGCTTGGAATTTTATGCCGTTAATTTCGCCTGAAACCGCTGTATACAAAGCCTGCATGGACGAAGTCATTTCAGGAATCGGATTTTTTAGCCTGTTTAAAATATTTTGAACTTCTTCAGGCTTTAAAAGAATATATTGGTCTTTATACTTAATAATTCCCTGCGTTTCTTCCACAAGTTTCCTGAAGTCTTTTAGCGGGATTGTTTCATTTCCGAGAGCTATTTCATAAGAAAAATCGAGCAATTCATCAAGATTCAAATAACTTTTACCGGTTTCATTGTGTTTTTTAAGTTTTGCCTTTGCGTATAGATTAGGAAATGCAAGTTTTTTAAGCTCTTTCGGGAAAATTATTTCAATTCCGAGAACATTAAAAATATTTGCCGTGTTTAAAAATATTTCCGAAATTTTATCCATAGAGATTACGGGCGCTGTTTGACCTCTTGTATCAACGATTTCTTTTAATTCTTTAAAATATTCTCCTGCAATAATCAGCTGTTTTGACATTTCAGTCTTTACGGTGTCTGCCGGCACCGAGAAAAATTCTTGAGCCTGTTTTGCCTTTTTTATTTTAGGTTCTTTAAAAAGTTCTTTATACTCAATTATCGGATCAAGAGAATTCTTTTTATTAACAACATCTACAAAAACCTCGAAATCTTCATCTGATGAATTATTTATTCTAATAAGCGGCGAAATGTTCTTTTTGCCTACATATAACTTTTCCAGCCAGTTTGAAATACTTTGTCTGATATTCTTTTCAGCAAAATTATTAGCCTTAAATAAATAATCAAAAGTAAAAACAGGAATTATCTTATCCTTTGGCGGTCCATCCTGACTGTAAATAATCTTTTTTACAGCCTGAGTGATAAATAATGAGAGCAGGTCGAAGACTCCATCTTCCGAAATAAATTTATCACCATTATTGCAGATACTTACAGGCATAATTTGTTTTAATTTGTCAATCTGCTCCTGAACTTTAGTATCGTTAATAAACGGAATATATCTTACAGTAAAAGCATCTTCGGATTCAAAAATAACTTCCGGCAAGAATAAATTGGCTTTTACAAATCCAAGAGCCATAGAAGATAAAATATTTAAAAAAGCGAAACTTTCTGAAGCTATATCATATTCTATATTGAGATTTGTAGTTAAAAAGTAATTTATTCCCGATTTTGTTTCAAGCGGGGAAACTGCTTTTTGGGTTTTTATTTCATATTTTTGCGATTTTAAGTTAAAAACTGGCAAAATTGCTTTTTCTGAAGTAAAGCTCGGAGGTAGTTTGTTGTAATCGTAAAGGCGCGCATTTTTATAATTCAAAATATGGTTTTTAGTTATTTCATCAATTATGCCTTGTTTATCCGCTTCAAAATACTTTTCATAAGGAATAATTTTTAACCTGAAGATGCTTTTAGGACTGTCGTCATCATTTACAAATTCCAGTTGAAATTCGCTTCTAATAAGCGCAGGGTCTTCTTCTATTTCCGGAAAGCTGTAATCAAGCTGTTGAGAAACGGTTTTGTAAATATTTTCTATGAAAGTCTTGAAATTTCCTTCATTATAGAAAGGCGGATTATCAGGAAGCAGCAATAATAAAGGTCTTATATCATATTTTGGGAAAGAAAACTCGAATTCATCAGGATTTATATTAATTTCTTTAGATTTTAATTCTGCTAATTCAATAAATTTAGTTTTTATAGGGTTTTCTTTTATCTGTTTAACTTCTGTTTCAATACCGGAGGCCTTTATTAATTCTTCTTTTTCAATTCCCTTGAGGTTTAAAAGAATAAAAGGATCTTTATCTATTTCATTTGCAAGCATATAGTAAACGGCTGCAAGGTGTTTGCAAGGATTAGCAGAATCAGGACAGGAACAGCTCGATTTTAAATCCTTCCATCTTTTGGGAAGCAGGGATAATTTTTGTTTTTCCAGAAGTACCGGCAATGATTCAGGCAAATTACCCATTCCTAGTTCAATAGCAATGGAAGGGTTTTGAGAAATTATTTCTTTTATGCTTTTTATTTCATCTTTTGTAAGCTTTTCAAGACTTATTTTTATGCTGTAAGAATCATAATACGACCCTTTTACAGTTGCAGAAACATTACTGCTGCTTATTTTTATATTTTTAACTTTGCCGGTATTTGCATAAGTTTTTCCTCTTGCAAGTCTGTTAGAGTCAATTCTTTCAAGAGCTTCTATCCATGTTTGTCCCCATGAAGTATTACCGTATGATTTTTTCTTTGTTTTTAACAATTGCCTAAGTTCCGATAATTTGCCCCAAACTATTATATTATAGAGATTATTTTAAGTTTTTTGTTCCCTAATCTGTATAATTTATATTATTTTCTTTGCACCAATTTATTGCAATCTGTTTTAAGGCTATATTTTTAAATTCATACCAATTTTCAAGAATTTCATGCCTGTAAGCCACATCTTTAAACCTTTTGAAAGCTCCTTTTCCTTTTATTGAAGCCAAAAGAATTCCTCTAAGTTTGTCATCTTCAATTGAAAGACAGAAATCTTCCATAATTTCATATTCATTGATATTAGATTTTTCCGGCAATTCAATATAGTCATCAGTATTCACTATTTCAATGGCAATTTTGATAATCTCCTGCTGCCATTCAGGGAAATCCTCTATTGGGTCTTCGTCTTCAGCGGCTCTCATCTCATCGTTTGATATCATAACAACTTTTTTGGATTTTTTATTCAGATAAAAATAAAGTTCATCACTTTGATCTTCGATGGCATCAACAATTTCTTTTAATTTTATTGCTTCCATAATTGATTTCTCTTTTATTCGTTCTCTAAATCTGAAAGTTCCGCTTCCAGCTCCTCGATAGAAGGAAGGTTAGTTTTGAGATTTTCAGGGATTGCTTGAGTAAGAGTATATTCAGAAATACCTATAGGTTTGTTAATGTCTTTTAGGGCATATTCTGCAATTACGTTATTCTTATTTTTACAAAGTAAAATTCCTATTGATGGTTTATCACCAGGATGTCTTAATAAATCGTCTGCCGCAGATAAATAAAAATTTAATTTACCGGCATATTCAGGCTTAAATTCTTTTGATTTTAACTCTATTATTACATAACAGCGTAATTTTAAATGATAAAATAACAAATCTAAATAAAAATCCTGTTCTCCTACTTCAAGGTGATATTGCTGACCTACAAAGGCAAACCCCACACCAAGTTCAAGAAGAAATTTTTTCATGTGTTGTACAAGAGCATTTTCAATTTCTTTTTCCTGAGATTCCTGTCCAATACCTAGAAAATCAAATTTATACGGATCTTTTAGCATATTATGTGCAAGTTCTGATTGTGGAACCGGTAACGTATTTTTAAAGTTTGATGTTTTATCGGCTATCGCTTGTCGTTGGTAAAGTTGACTTTCTATTTGAAGAACAAGGACATTCCTTGACCAGCCAAATTCAACGGTTTTATTTGCATACCACAACCGTTCTTCTTTGTTTTTTATTTTGTCAAGAAGCGTTATGTTGTGATACCAAGTAATTAGTGCAAGCGGTACTTGCACAAATTTAAAATCAGGATAGGTTTCAGCAAATTTACGCATGTATTTTAAATTACGAGTCGAAAAACCTTTCATTTCAGGGAAATTTGTACTAAGATCATGAGAAAGGGTATCAATAATTTTTGCTCCCCAACCCTCTTGTTTTTGCTTTTCAAGAATTATCTTGCCAATTTCCCAGTACAAAATGAGCATTTCGGCATTAACAGCAAGACTTGCTTTTAGCTGAGCCGTTTTTATCTTTTGCTTTAAGGTATCAAGTATTTCTATATATGATTTATCAATATTTTGCATTTTTCTTTTCAGTCTTCTTCTTTGATACGAACACATTTTAGCATAAAAGTTTAATTTAATTTTTCAAATTTTTATTCAAAAATCTTGCGGTAAAAATTTTCTAAAAATCAGAAATATTGTAACGAATTTTATATTATACGCTTTGAATTTGCAAAAAGCTTGCTGACATATAACAAATTTTAAGCCTTATAAAACTTACTAATCTATATTCCAGAGCCTAAAACATTCAAAACATACAATTTTACATAATAATACTTGTCGAACACGGGTTTTTAATAATATCTAATGCCTGATTTTTCCAATCGTTTAATAGCTTCATAAAGTTCTTCATCTTGAGCAGCAAGAGATACTCTGAAATATTTATCACTATTCTTTCCAAAAGCTATACCGGGAGTAAAGATTACACCGGTTTTAGATAAAATCTCTTTACACCAAGCTTTAGAATCATAACCATTTGGAACAGACAACCATAAATACATAGTAGCCTTTGGTTTAGATATATTCCAACCCAAATTTTTGAAACTTTTAACCATGAAATCTCTTCTGCGTTTATATTTTTCTACAGTTTCATCAATATAGTTTTGCGGTAAATTCAGTGCAGCAATACCAGCATTTTGAATAAAGTTACTTACTCCGTAATCTATGTTTGTCTTATAAGACCAATGCACGTCTAATTTGTGATAAAATATAGTCATATCAATATTAAA
>JBAWVS010000074.1 GCA_037147175.1 bacterium | reverse complement strand
ACATACCTAACAATATTGTGACCTATTTTTCAATACTTTTCAGATGACCTCTTAGTAAATTTCCTGCAATTTAGGTTCTAAAGAAGATAATAAAATCTCATAACTCTTCCCTCCAAGTGTTTGAGTTTCTCTGAATATGTATTTGCCCGGCGAAGCGGAACTGAGCGAATTAAACTCATTCCCTTTTTTGGGCAGAGCCGATCTGATTGCTCGTGGGGTTACGTTTTTTAATTCAGATAAAGTTTTAACGCTTAACCATATATCATTAACATTCACTATCATTGTCCTTACAGATTAATTTACTCCGTATCAATGATGTTAACTCTGTTTACTTTAATTGGAAGTGTCTTTCCCAATATTGTTTCTGTCTTGAAACAATAATATTATTTTAAAAATTAATCTTTGGATACTTTAAAACCTCTGCAGGCAGAGCTATAATTTAAATGAGGCAGTGTAAGTTCACAATAGAGATAAATACATGTTTTTAAAAAAGAGAAGAGCGGCAATTAAAGGTGCTTTAAAAGTTCGCGGTATCACTCAAAAAGAGTTAGCGAAAGAACTTAAGATAACTGAATCTTATCTGACGCGGCTTATAGACGGGACTCGCTACAGCAGGAAATTTGAAGAATGGATTAAACTTACCCTGCTCATTGATTACACTTGGCTTTAATTAAGGGGACTGATTTGAGCAAGAAAAAGTTTTATTACGCAGAAGCGCAAAGGCTTTATACAGAAGAGCAGATGACTATTGAAGAAATCGCTGAGCGGTTTCATATTTCTGTCAGGATAATTAAATACTGGAAAGACGGCAATGACTGGAGCGGAAAGAGACAGGCGTTTCTGGATTCAAAACAGGTTTGTCTTCAGGATTTTGATATTTTTGTCCGCAATATGCTTTCTGATTTAAGCGAAAATATTGACACTGGAATAAAAATCAGTTCCGGCAGGCTTTATTCTTTTGTGAGGCAAATGGATACGTTAATTAAATTCAAAAAGGCTGAAGCTGATTGCAAGAAATTTTTTGAAAAATATCCTGATTTTTGCAGGGAAAAATCTGAGGAAAAACCAAAAACTATCCCTCCCGAACTTATAAGGCAGATTCGCAGAGATTTTTTGGGGATGAATGATTAATACCAAATTGCATTCTATAAAGTTTATTTCTTCCGTCGCTTGTCCTCGGCTTCGCCTCCGGAGGTTCCTACAGAAACAAACTTTATTTCATTAATACTGGATTGAAAGCGAATTGGTATAAGACTATTAAATATATTGAAAAAGAATGCGGCTGGCACGCAGAGGCTTTATCGGATTTAACATCCTGAGCGACCTGTTTTTTCATAATATTGCTGATGATATTCTTCTGCTCTCCAAAATTTTGGAGCAGGTAGAATTTCTGTAACTATCGGTTTTTCAAATTTGCCGGATTCTGTAAGTTCTTTCTTTGATGCAAGTGCAAGTTTTTGCTGTTCTTCATTATGAAAAAATACGGCTGATCTGTATTGGCTTCCCGTATCAAATCCTTGCCTGTTGAGAGTTGTAGGATTGTGAATATTCCAAAACACTTTTAGCAGTTCGCTATAAGATATTTTTTCAGGGTCAAAATTTATTTCAACAGCTTCCGCATGACCGGTTGAATCGGAATAAACTTCTTCATAGGTGGGGTTTTCTTTATGTCCGCCTATATAACCTACCTGTGTTGAAACAACATCGTTTAATTTTCTGAATTTAGCTTCCACTCCCCAAAAACATCCTGCGGCAAATGTTGCTTTTTCCATTTTTATTCCTCATTCCAAAGATTTTCTAAAGTGTAGCCGCTTCCTTCCGGTGTAAAGAATGAACCGTTTACATACCTGAAATGTCTGTCCAGCAAAGCAATTTCTTTCATCTCAGCTTCGTCAAGTTCTATAAATTGTGCATTATAGTTTTCTTTAAGCCGTTTTGGATTGACAGACTTTGGGATTACAATAACATTCCTTTGAATTTGCCATTTAATAAGTACTTGAGCAGATGTTGAATTATGTTTTACTGCGATTTTATTAATAACCGGATTATCAAGTAAAGACGGTTCATCTTTGTTTAGAAGGAATCCTGCCCTGTCTTTTGATCCAAGCGGTGAATATGCAGTAAGTGCAATGTTTTTTGAATTACAATAATCAAGTAATTCTGTTTGCTGAAGAAACGGATGTGATTCGACTTGATTGACAGCAGGTTTTATTTTAGCAGTTTTATCAAGTTCTTCAAGTTTTTTGATACTGAAGTTAGATACTCCGATTGATTTTACAAGACCCTCATCAACTGCTTTTTCCAGACCAAGCCAAGTTTCAGAAATATGCAAATTCTCAAGCGAAATAAATTCATCTGTACTGCTTGGAAACATAGTGCCTTTTTTGAAACACACAGGCCAGTGAATTAAATACAAATCCAGATAGTCAAGTTTCAAATCTTCTAAGGTTGTTTTTAACGCAGGAATAACATCATCTTTAGCGTGGGAATCATTCCAAAGCTTAGATGTAATAAATATATCTTCTCTTTTAACATCGTTATCATTGAAAGCGTCGTTTAATGCTTTTCCGATAAATTTTTCATTGCCGTAAATTTTTGCGCAGTCAATATGCCTGTAGCCTATATTTACAGCTTCTCTGACAGCTTTATATAATTCATCTTCATTATCAGACTTCCATGTGCCCAATCCAAACAGCGGCATTTCATATCCTGAATTTAATTTATATGTTTTCACAGTTACTCCTTTTATTGCAAACAGCATTTATTATATTTTTAAAATTTAACATAAAAAATTATAAAAATAATTCCCTTGTTTCCCATATAATTATTGACAAATCGATATGAATTTAAAGGAGAACTATAATTGGAAAAAATTTGGGCTAATTCATACGAAACAGAAAAAATATATATGGGAAGAATTCCACATGATTCTGATTTATTGGAACAAATTAATAATTTTTGCTTTGAAAATGATATCAATATAGGCACAGTAAATATTATTGGAGCTGTAAAACATGCTAAAGTCGGATATTATTCTCAAGACAAACAAATATACCGGATACTGGAAGGAGAAAATTTAAAAGGCGGACTTGAAATAGTTTCCTGTACCGGCAATATTTCTATTAAAGACGCAAAACCTTTTGCCCATATTCATATAGTACTTTCTAATTCTGAAGGAAAAACTTTCGGCGGTCACCTTATGCCAGAAACAATTGTTTATGCCGGAGAATTTGTTATACAAAAATCCAAAGGCGATAACCTTGTGAGAAGCTTAGATGAAACAACTAAATTGCCTCTTTGGCAGTTGTCGGAAGAATAAATTTATCAATAAAATAAAGATAATATTTAAGGAAAATTAAAATGATAGAAATAGGCACAAAAACTCCTGACTTTACATTGCAGGGAATAGATTCCGAAGGAAACGAGAAAACTTTTTCGCTGTCTGACTTTGCAGGACAAAATATTGTTCTGTATTTTTACCCTAAAGATAATACGCCCGGCTGCACTCAAGAAGCCTGCGATTTCAGGGATAATTTTAACAGGCTGGTTTCAAAAGCTGTTGTCATAGGAGTAAGTGCAGACAGCATTGCAAGCCACAAAAAATTTCAAGAAAAACAAAGTCTTAATTTTATTCTTCTTTCTGATCCTGAACATGCACTACTTGAAAAATTTGAAGCGTGGGCCGAGAAGAAAATGTATGGGAAATTATTTATGGGTATAATCAGGTCTACTTTTATCATTGATAAAGAAGGAATTGTCAGAAAAACTTGGAAAAATGTCAAAATTAAAGGACATGTAGACGAAATTTTAGAAGAATTGGAAAAAATTAATTAACAGGCCATAAGTATTTAATTTGTGAAATCTCATCAGGAAAAAATTTTTTGTAATAGTCATAATCTTTAAATAAAAGAGCCTGTCTGTGTACCTTATGGAAACGTTCATCCCTAAACCACGGCGGAAGCTATATTCTTGACGAGAAATCGGGTTCTTGGAATTGCATAGAGTTTTTATACGATCTTTCTACCCATAATTTTACCGACATATTAAGATAAATCTTAAGTGCATCAGGGTATCCCATCCACATCTTGACTTCAGCATGATTTTTCCAATGATCCGAAATTCCTGTAATGTTCTTGAGAATAATAAAGGCTTACGGTCTTTGTTTGCCAAGCTTTTTATAATCCAGACAGCTCAAGGACTTATGAAAATTAGGAAAAGGTAAAAAAGTTTGCATTTTATTATTTTAACATTGAATACGCTTATTCAATGCCGGCACCGTGTGCACCGCCATATTCCCTGATAAGATTGCAAACATCAGTATAAGTTTCTTTATTTGCCCAATCACGCTGAAACTCCAGAACCATTTGCATAGAAGTTACAGGAATAGCACCTGCATATGAGAAATTTATGTGCATAAAAATCGGCTTTAAATCATAAATGAAATGAAACCTGTTTTAATTTAAAACTTACAAATTTTATCAGTCTTTAAATATTTTAGCTTAATTCAATATTTCTTTTTACAGTATTTGTAATAGATACGTAGCCAATAACTATTAATATAAGCATAATCCAGTACAAATGAGGAAGTGCTATCAAGTTTAAGGCTTATCATAAGCCATGTGAATTTATTTAAGCCTTCATCAAAAGCCGTTTTTTCTTTCTTTTCTGATAGTTTTTCCGCTAATTTGCCAAAATATGTATTATCTCCTGTTGAAGTAACAATACCTAAAGCGGTTCCGCTTGAAACATAACTTCCCATAAAGCAAATATTATTAAGATCAAAAATATTTTTAGTTTCTTTCTTTAAAACATTTTCGCTTTTTTCTACAGGCAAAGATTCGCCTGTAAGAGCAGATTGGTTAATATACAAATTATTTGAACTTAAAATTCTTAAATCAGCAGGAATTATATGCCCCGCTGAAAGTTTAATTACATCTCCAAGAACAATATTTTTTATCGGAATATTTTTTTCTGTTTGCCTTAAAACAGTTGTGGTTAAACTGACCATTTCCTGAAGTTTTTCGGCTGCTTTATCTGCACTAGATTCTTGAATAAAGCTTATTACAGTGCTAATTACAACCATTATCGCAATAATAATTGTTGTTTCATGTTCTTTAATCGAATAAGACACAATAACTAAAACTATAAGAAGTACTATTAAAGGATTTTTAAGGCTATCTATTAATCTTGAAAAGCTATTTATTTTTTTTGTATCTGATATTTGATTTAAACCATCTTTTTTTAGTCTATATTTAGCTTCTTCCGTTAAACCCTGAAAAGAAGAATTTAACTTTTTCGAAATTTCATTGGCATTTAACTTTGATAAATCAAATAATGATTCTTGTTTATTTTCCACTAATAAAAAACCTCAGATTCTTATTTATCTGAGGCATTATACATAAATTTAGAATAATTTTAATCAGAAAACTAACCCGAGTCCCGATATGATTATTGATAATAAAATCATTATTAGAATTACTTTTTTAAACATATTATTACCCAAAATCAAAGATATCTTCTAAAAAAGATTTTTTTCGATGTTTTTGATCCCCATGATGACCATAACTATGCTCATTATGACCTTGTTTGTATTGTTTTTCATAGTGGTGGTCATTGCTATAAGCAGGGCTTCTCTGCGGCTCTGCATAACTTTGAGTTGAACGTTCAATTATTTTTTCTAATTCGCCTCTGTCTAGCCAAATACCTCTGCATTCAGGACAGTAGTCAATTTCTACGCCTTGCTTCTCAGACATAACAAGGTTTACGTTGCAATGTGGACATTTCATGAAGATATTCTCCTATTTTTAAATATGCCAGGCCATTAATAAATCACTAATCATATGAATTGTTTCCGGTTCTGCGGAATAAGTAAGCATTTGGAACTGAAGAGCAGTTTGCATTACCTTTGAAATATTCTTATTCTTTAACTTGTAAAAAACGTGTTTTCCTTCTTTTCTCTCTTCTACAATATCATTGAACTTAAGCAGTTTAAGATGTTGAGATGTCCTTGACTGGCTTATATCCAATGCCTCATGTATTTCATTAACATCCATTTCTTTGTCTTTTAGCAAGCCGATAATTTGTATTCTGTCAGGATGCGACAATACATCAAAGAAATCACCAATTGATTTAATGACTTTATTAATTTGTTTTTTAGGCATAAAAAACCTCTTTGAGAAGTTACATCATATTAATAATTTATAATATGTCAATTAAGAAATTATTTCAATAGTTTCGCAATAAAAGTTTATTGTTTATTTGAATTATTTAATAAGAACGCTACGATACTTGTGGGAATTGCAATATTTGTGAACTGAAATACTGATTCTTTGACTTTAGTTTTCTTATCTTCGTCTTTCCTGAACAAAAGACCTCCTGCCAATCTTCCTAAAACAGAGCCGACGCTTGCAAAAAGCATTTCCTTGAAGCCGTAATCTATATTGAAAGATTTTAAAACAGTTTTTGCTTTTGTAACAAAATCCATCCCTTTTAATGCATTTATTTTAAGCGATTTACCCTGATATTTCCTTATAATTAACATCGGAATTAATGTCCCTACAGCAGTTGTCGCTATTACCGGAATATTAATCTTTTTTGATGTTTCAGGTTCAGGTTTATTTTGAAGCAATTCAACATTAGGATTTTTATTTTGCCGATAAAAATCTTTGAATATTTCTCTGTTTGCTTCGCTAATATTCATGTTGAATTACTCTTTATTAAGTTCTGTCTATGTATAATAAGTGTTAACCTAACTCGTTAATTGCAGATTATTGTGTAAAAAGTTAGAAAAATTAACATATTATAAAATTTTAATATGTTGTATATTATAATAATAATTCAACAAAGTAAAGTTTGATAAACAGGAGAAAAATTCAGATGAATATAAAATCAAAAGCAGCCGGCATATCAATTATTTCAAATACTTTTTTGATTATATCTAAGCTCTTAGTTGGATTGTTTACAAACAGCGTAAGTATTATTTCAGAAGCAGTACATTCACTTATGGATCTTTTGGCTGCAATAATAGCTTTCTTTTCTGTTAAAAAATCAGCCGAACCCGCTGATGCCGATCACCAATACGGACATGGGAAATACGAAGAGGCCTCCGGTTTTGCAGAAGGGGCTTTAATCCTTATTGCGGCCGTTTATATTATATATGAGTCTGTTGAAAAACTTATGAGTTGGAAAATCGACTATATAGATTCTGTTGCAGGCATAGTAGTTATGGCTTTGTCGGTAATAATAAATATTTTTGTAAGCAAAAATTTGTTTAAAGTTGCAAAAGAAACTGATTCAATTGCATTGCTTGCCGATGCGGAACATTTAAGAACTGATGTAATGACATCAGCAGGTGTTTTAGTCGGATTAATTTTGATAAAATTCACCGGTATTAAAATATTAGACCCGATAGTGGCTATTTTAGTTGCCCTGTTGATACTCAAAGCAGGTTTTGAATTATGTTCAGCTTCTTTAAATAATTTGTTGGATTCTTCTTTGCCGGAAGAAGATATTGAAAAAATAAAAGAAGTTTTAACCGAATATTCTTTTGATAAAATTACCTCTTACGACAAATTAAAAACAAGAAAATCCGGAGCTGAAAAATTAATCGAATTTACTTTAATTATGCCGAAAGACATTAACTTAAATGAGAGCCATCGTTTATGCGATGAAATTGAAGCTGATTTAAAGATTAATATTTTTAATGCTTTTATTACAATACATACGGAACCCTGCGACAGCGAATGTGCAGTTTGCAACTTAAAACATTGCGATAATTTTGCCTACAGCTAAAATATTTTGAACATTACGTATACAACAGGAGTTACGCAGCATAAGTTAAAGTCTTGTTGTCATTGAATTTTATAGTAC
>JBAWVS010000073.1 GCA_037147175.1 bacterium | reverse complement strand
AAAGTCAGGATTCTTTATTTTTAATATTTTAAATTACTTTGCGTAACTCCTGTTTTAAGTTAGTCATGGTTTAAAGATTCAAATATCAATAAAAAAAGAGAGAATAATCTCTCTTTTTTTATTTGTTGTTTTTTGATATTTAAACTATTGCCGGTTCCTGATTTGATTTTTGTTTATCAGGAATTAAATAAATATATTTAGCATCATTAATACCGTCAATTTGCTTGATTTCCGCTAATAAATCAGGACAAATATGCTCATCTGTCGTTATAATCATCGTTGATTCAATGCCGGCCGTTTCTTCTTTTTTGGCAACCATCATCATGCTTATGTTGACATTATTATTTCCAAGCACAGCAGAAACTTTCGCAATCATGCCGGGTTTATTATGGTGAGGTGCTATTAAAATATGTTTTGCCACTTCAAAACTCGTATTGAATTCATCAATTTGAACAATTCTTGGAGTTTTATCAGCAATCATCGCTCCGCAAACTGAATGTTCACCGCAATCAGTAATTAATTTTACGTTTATAAGTCCCACATAGTTTGTGGATTTTTCAGATTTAGAATCAATGACATCAATTCCTCGCTGTTTTGCAACGATTGGAGCATTTACATAATTAATTCCTTCATGACTGTATGAAAGTATTCCTTTTAAAACAGCGACTTTTAAAGGAGCCGAGTCATAATTTGCAAGATTTCCTCTTGTGGTAATTTTAACCTGTTTAATGCCTCCTTCGCTGATTTGTCGAACAAAAAGCCCGAGATTTTCTGCGAGGTTCATATATTCTTTAACAGGTTCGAGGATATCAGCTCTAAGTGAAGGGATATTTACCGCACTTCTGGCTGATTTTCCTGACAGGACATCTCTTATTTGCTCTGCCACGTCTATTGCAACATTAATCTGTGCTTCTTCCGTGCTGGCACCCAAATGCGGTGTTAATACCAGATGACCGTCAGTTTTTAATAAAGGGTGATTCGGGTCAATCGGCTCTTTTTCAAAAACGTCGATAGCCGCTGCTGCAACCTGTCCTGATTCGATAGCTTCTTTAAGGGCATCTTCTTCGATAATTCCGCCTCTTGCGCAGTTTATTATTCTTACGCCTTTTTTCATTCTATTTATGGTGTTTTTATTGATTAGATAAGCGGTTTCTTTTGTTTTTGGAGCGTGAATTGTAATAAAATCACACACTCCCCAAAAATCATCAAGGCTTTTTACATAAGTAGCACCGAGTTCTTCAACTCTTTCTCTTGTAACATAAGGGTCATGCACAAGAACTTTCATTCCCATTGCAACTGCTGTTTTTACCACTCTTGATCCAATTTTACCAAGTCCGACAGTCCCTAAAGTTTTATTAAACACTTCTATTCCCGTAAATTTTGAGCGTTCCCACTTGCCTGATTTTGTAGACAAATCAGCTTCAGGGATATATCTTGTCATAGAAAGCATTAAAGCAATAGTATGCTCTGCTGCTGCTGTTGTATTGCCTTCCGGTGAATTCACAACAATAATACCTTTATTTGTTGCGGCTTCAAGGTCAATATTATCAACACCAACTCCTGCTCTGCCTATAATTTTCATATTTTTACAGGCTTCCATTACTTTTGGTGTAACTTTTGTCTGGCTTCTAACCATAAAACCGTCGTATTCTCCGATAACTTTGATTAATTCGTCTTCTGCTAAAGTTTCGCCAAAAACCACATCAGCAACTCCCGAAAGAATATCGCCTGCGATTTGGTCAATTTTGTCTGTAATTAAAACTTTTGGTCTCATAATAACTCCTCTCATAAAAACTTTCTGTCTATAAGATAACATTTTGATGAAAGAAAATAAATAAATTTCTTTTAAAAAAAAATATATTTACTTGTAAACTATATTTATATATAATTAAAGCCTACACAAAAAGGAGGTTTTTATGTCCATTATAAATCCTGTAGACGGTTACATGGCAAGAAGTTTTGCTTCTCCGTCTTATGAGCATGTTTCTCTTGGCTCAGGACTTAGAGGTTTTATCTTTGTCGCTTGCGCATTTATTTCATTACTATTAATGTTCTTTATTTTTTCAGTAAGCCAAATACCTTTTGCGTTTCTTGTTTTTTTGGAACTGGTAATCCTTTTTACTATTTCAACACTTGTTTCAGGTATCAGAATAACAGCCCAATGGGAAAAAGCAGTTATTCTTAGATACGGCAGCTTTCATTCCGTAAAAGGCCCTGGAATCATTTATGTTATTCCTATAATTGACTACGCAAAATTTTTAGACATGAGGGTTTTAACTTTAAATATCCCGAAACAAAGTGTTATTACAAGAGATAACGTGCCTATAGAAGTTGACGGCGTAGTATTTTTTAAGATTGAAGATGCCGAAAAATCAATAATAAAAATTCAGGATTACAGGTTTGCTATTTCTCAATATGCCCAAAACTCACTCAGAGACGTTCTTGGAGGATTGAGCCTCGATGAAGTTCTTTCTGAGAGAGAACGAGTTCAAAAAGAAGTTTACGAACATTTTAAAGAAAAAGTTAAAGAATGGGGAATGAATGTTGATTCCGTAAGAATCCTTGATATTCAGATGCCGGAAGATTTAAAAAGGGTTATGTCCCGTCAGGCATCAGCAGAAAGAGAAAAAAGAGCTACTATAATTAAAGCGGAAGGCGATAAACTCGCATCTGTAAATCTTTCCGAAGCGGCAAAAATTATGCTCGAAAGCAAAGGTGCAATGGAATTGAGAACGCTTCAAACAATTGACGGACTCGGAGCTTCACCATCAAATACAATTGTCTTATTCCCTATTGAATTAATGCAGCATTTAAAAAATTCAAATTCAGCACAATAATAGCTTGAATTGCTAGTCAATCAATTTTTTCAGTATGTCATTCTGAGGGTTTTAACCCGAAGAATCTATCTAGGTGTGCATTAAAGCTCGAATCTCAAAATGGACAGATCCTTCGCTTTGCTCAGGATGACAAATGATATCTCCTTAATAATAATTGGTAATGCTGTAAAAAAATAATCAGAAAATAAAATGTTTTTTGCAAAAGCACTTTAACTTTTAGAAGTAATGTTTTTTAAGAAAAAAGAACCTTAAATTAAGGTTCTTTTTTCTTATGATTATTAATTTCCGGTTTATACTAAAGCTTTAATTGCGGCTGTGGTTGCTTCTCCTTTTGGAGATTTATGACCGAGTTTAACTAAAGCCATTTCCAGAGAGCCTACTGCTGTAATCAAATCTCTTTCGCTCACAAAACCAAGATGTCCCATTCTGAAAATTTTATCCTGAAGCTGGTTTTGACCGTTTGCAACAACAATATCAAAGTCTTTGTTCAGTGTTTTTCTGATATCAGGAACAGTAATTCCATCAGGCGGAAGTATTGAAGTAATTGCATTGCTGGCAATACTGTCATCTTCAACAAATAATTTTAAACCCATACTTCTTACGGCAGCTCTTAAACCTGCTGCAAGTTTTGCATGCCTGTTGAAAATATTTTCCAAGCCTTCTTCTTTCATCATTTTCAAAGTTTCTCTAAGAGCCATAATCAATGAAACATTAGGTGTATAAGGTGTCGTATTTTCTGCGGCTGATTTTTTGTAAGCCCCAAAGTTAAAATAGAAACTGGGGTTCTTGCAATTTTCATAAGCTTTCCACGCTTTTTTGCTGCATGCAAGGAATGCCAGACCGGGAGGAATCATAAACCCTTTTTGGCTTCCTGAAACTACAACGTCAATTTTCCATTCGTCCATTTTTAACTGAATAGCACCAACACTGGTAACTCCGTCAACAACAGAAATTGCTCCATGTTCTTGAATAATTTCGTTTAAAGTTTTAAGATCGTTTGTTACGCCCGTTGAAGTTTCGTTATGAGTTAAAGTAACAAATTTAATTTCTTTATTTACGTCCTGATCAAGTCTTGCTTTTAAAACAGCAGGGTCAATAGCTTTTCCCCAATCAGCAGCAATAATTTCCACATCAGCACCGCGCATTTTGGCAATTTTTGCCCATCTTTCGCCAAAATTTCCGATAACAAGGCTTAAAACTTTGTCGCCCTGATTTACGAGGTTATAAATTGCTGCTTCCATTGCGCCTGTGCCGCTTGAAGTAAAAATAAAAACATCTTCCTGCGTTTGAAATAACCATTTTAAATCAGCAAAAACTTCTTTAAGAACCGCGGAAAATTCCGAGCTTCTGTGTCCCATAGGATGCTTTGCCATAGCCAAAAGTGCTGTTTCCGGTACGGGTGTCGGACCGGGAATCATTAAAAATTGCTTATCTTTCATAATTATTCTCCTCTTTTATTTCATCCGAATAATATTCAAACTCAAATTCGCCTATTTTTACACCATTACCATCTTTAATTCCGGCATCTTCAAGTGCTTTGAACACTCCCATTCCCTTAAGTATATTTTCAAGCCTATAAGTAGCCTCTGAGATTTTCAGATCAGTTATTGCAACCAATCTTTCTACTCTACCGCCCTTGACTTCAAAATAATTTCCATAACTGATAACTTCATAATCACTATCGTCATGATCATTTACATAGTCATCTTTTTCTACTACCACATTAAATTCGGGAATCGGAATTTCTGATATTTTATTAATTAAATAATAAACCAAATCTTTTGTTCCTTCACCTGTTGCGGCAGAAATTGCAAAAACATCTTTACTTCCAAAATATTCTTTAATTTGACTAACTTTTTCAGGCTCAACTGCATCAATTTTATTCAGAGCTATAATCTGCGGAATCTCATTTAATCTTCCGCCGTATTTTTCAAGTTCTTTGTTGATAATTTTATAATTATTTACAGGATCTTCTTCTGTCATATCAAGAAGATGTACAAGCAGTCTGGTTCTTTCCACATGACGAAGGAATTCAAAGCCAAGCCCTACTCCCTGACTTGCGCCTTCGATTAAGCCGGGTATATCTGCAATCACAAGTCCGTCACCATCAGGCTTTTTAATTATACCTAGATTTGGAACAAGTGTGGTAAAAGGATAATCGGCAATTTTAGGTTTTGCTGCACTTATCATGCTTATTAAAGTTGATTTACCTGCATTTGGCATTCCCAAAAGCCCTACATCAGCAATTAATTTGAGTTCTAACTCAAGTTCTCTGTAAACAGAAGGTTCTCCAGGTTCACAAAACTGCGGCGCTCTTCTTACAGAAGTAGCAAACCTTGCATTTCCTCTTCCGCCTCTTCCGCCCTGGGCAACAAGAATTTTCTGTCCGTCATTAGTTATATCACCAATGATTTTCCCTGATTTAAGGTCTTTTATGAGCGTTCCACACGGGACTTTTATATAAAGATGCTGTCCGTTTTTTCCGTGCTGATCTTTTATCCCGCCCTTTTCACCTTCTTCTGCTGCAAATTTTGACTGGTATTTAAAATCCAATAAAGTTGATAAATTAGCATCGGCTATGATATATACATCTCCGCCTCTTCCGCCATCTCCACCCGCAGGACCGCCTTTATCAACATATTTTTCTCTTCGCCACGCGACCATTCCGTTTCCGCCAGAACCCGAAGTAATATTAATTTTTGCTTTATCTATAAACATTCAATTTTTTCTGCATTTTTTCAATTCGTCTCACCTCAATAGTTTAACAGAAAAATTTATCGAAAAAGAAAAATTATAATAATTAGGAATTGTTAAAATAATTTTATTTTTTAATAGCAATTTTTTTTCTTCACCTGTTTTGTATATCTATACCTATTCCAAAAGGAAATGAATAATGTCTACTTTGCTTATTAAACCCACTATAAACAGGTTTAATCTAAATATTCAAAGTACAAATAAAATACCACCCTGTTGCCAAAATAGTATTAAAGCTCAACAGGCAAATTCTTATGCAGGCAAACTTCCTTTTTCGGCCTGCTGTATAAGCTTTAAAGGGAACAAAGACAAGCAGCCGGACATTAATAACTTTCGTTTAGAATTCAAAAAATTAGGAGTAAGCCCTGATATAACCGACAATATTCAAACTGAAGAAATGGACAAATGGGACATTAGAAATATTTACACCCTACAGTGGATAGAAAAAGGGGCAAATCTTATAGAGCTTCTAAGCAATACTCTTCAAGGAACATATAAAGATTTTCTGTTTGATCATAAGACAGATATTGGCAGAACAAATCTGGAAACAAAAAAATCTTTTGAATCAGAAGGCTTGAATTATGATAAATGGCTAAATTATGAGGGGAAAAAAGAATTCGAGAGCGAAGGCAAACAATATGAAATAGGCTTGTGGAAAAGAGAACCCGGTAAAGATTTATTTATAGGAAATCACACGGACAGCTGCATCTCCACAATAGACAATAACAACGATGTCATCTATGGCGGGCTGGTAAATACAAATGTTCAGTATATTTTGATAAAAGAAAAGGCTACAAAAGAGCTTAAAGGTTATGCACGAGTATATTTTATGAAAGAAGAACAAAGCAAAGAAAAAAATATACTCTTGGATAAATACGAAGCATCTTTTAATGATTATAGATTATATCCTAAATCAGAACCGCATTTATTAAATTTTATTGAAGATTACTCAAAAGCAGTAACAAATAATAACTCCTCAAAAATTTTATTAAACACTTCAGCTTATAAAAAATGGAAAGGATGCCCGATAATAAAAGATAAATTTAAAACAATCGGAAATGCTGTTCCGGACACAAGAACATCAACAAAATTCAAAACGGAACCGGATTATACAAGAGAAGAAAAACATTTTTACTATACCCGGATAACTCAATAAATATCAGTAAATTTTTAACAAAAAACCTCAATAACTTCAAAAGGAAATAAAAAATGTCTGTTACTCTTATTACACCGACTGCAAACAGGTTTAATTTAAATATTCAAACCACAAATAAAATACAATCCTGTTGCCAAAATAATATTAAAGCACCACAGACAAACTGCTATGTGGGCAAATTTCCTTTTTCCGGCTGTTACTTAAGCTTTAAAAGCTCTAGAGAGAATCTAAGCGTTCTTGACAGCTTCCGTCTGGAATTCAAAAAATTAGGTGTAAGCCCCGAGATAACTGACAATATTCAGCCTGAAGAAATGAAAAAATGGGACATTAAGAATATTTACACCCTACAATGGCTAAATGAGCCAAATCTCATAAATCTTATAAATCATTCTCTTCAAGGAACATATAAAGATTTTCTTTTTGATTCTAAGACAGATATTGGCAAAACAAATCTTGAAACAAAAAAATCTTTTGAATCAGAAGGTCTAAATTATGATAAATGGCTAAATTACGAGGGGAAAAAAGAATTCGAGAGCGAAGGCAAACAATATGAAATAGGCTTGTGGAAAAGAGAACCCGGTAAAGATTTATTTATAGGAAATCACACGGACAGCTGCATCTCCACAATAGACAATAACAACGATGTCATCTATGGCGGGCTGGTAAACACAAATGTTCAATATATTTTAATAAAAGAAAAAGCGACAAAAGGAGTAAAAGCTTACGCAAGAGTATATTTTATGAAAGAAGAAAAAAGCAAAGAAAAAAATATAATGCTGGCTCGTTATACACCCTATTTTGATGATAGTAAAGCATATGATAAAGCTCAACAGCAGTTATTGAGTTTTATTGAAGATTACTCAAAAGCAGTAACAAATAATAATTCATCAAAAATTTTATTAAATTCCTTCTGGTTTAATCAAAACAAAGGAAACCGAATAATAAAGGATAAATTTGAAACAATAGGAAAAGTGGCTCCGTGTACAAGAACTTCAACAAGCTATAAGTCCGAACCTGATTTTACAAAAAAGGAAAATCAATTTTCTTATATTCTGATAAATCAATAAAGTCTGTAAATTTTTAACAAAAAATGTCAATAACTTCAAAAGGAACTACAAACATGTCTGTTACTCTTATTACTCCAACCACAAACAAATTTAATAAAAATATTCAATATCCAAGCAAAGTACAATCCTATTGCCAAACCAATATTGAAGCACCACAGACAAGCTCCTACACGGGCAAATTACCTTTTTCCGCCTGTTATTTAAGCTTTAAAGGTTATGGAGATAATCTGAGCGTTCTTGACAGCTTCCGCTTAAAATTGAACAAATTAGGCGTAAACAGTGATATAACTGATAATATGCAGCAAAAAGACATGAAAAAATGGGATCTTAGGTTTATTAATACACTTAAAGGTTTTAACGACTTTCTTCGCTACGAAAAGAATATAAGTCTTTCAGATCTTCTAAGCCCTGCTATTCAAGGAACATATAAAGATTTTCTTTTTGATCCTGAGACTGAAATTGGTAAAGCAAACCTTAATACAAAAAAATGTTTTGAAAAAGCAGGTTTGAATTATGATAAATGGCTAAATTACGGGGAGAAAAAGGAGTTTGAGTACAACGGCAAGCAATATGAAATAGGATTGTGGAAAAGAGAACCGGAAACCGATTTATTTATAGGCAATATTGCAAAGTCATGCATCTCCACAGTAGGCTCTAATAGCGATGTTATTTACGGTGGGCTGGTAAATACAAACGTTCAGTATATTCTGGTAAAAGAAAAGGCAACAAAAGAAGTAAAAGCTTATGCAAGAGTGTATTTTTTGCAGGAACAAAAAAGCAAAGAAAAAAATATATTTTTAGATAAATACGAACAAGATTTTGATGATTGTAAAGCATATTTAAAATCTGAACCGCATTTATTAAATTTTATTGAAAATTACTCAAATGCAGTAACAAACAATCATTCATCAAAAACTTTATCAGAGCAGATA
>JBAWVS010000072.1 GCA_037147175.1 bacterium | reverse complement strand
TTTGTCCAAACCAAAGTCGTGTTGCCGGAATTATCTCTTTTGATTTGACCTTTTATTTCAAAATCAGCGGATTGCGAATAATCGGATTTGTATGCAGAAACTCTTGCTGTAAAACCCATACAGGTTTTTGCAGGAATATCGATACCTAAAACTTGTGTGCCGATATTGGTATCATGATTCATAGATATTTGTGCGGCATTTGTTGTAACGGCTTTCATTACAGCTTTTTCAACCTGTGCATCGCCAACAGAATTTATCTGACCGCAAGCCATCGTTAAGGCAATACCGCTTCCTGAAGCCTTTGCGGAATTGCCGATAACGTGTACGAAATTTCCGCCGTCAATATTGTAGTAACCTGCTACAAACGAGTTGTTGTATGACATTGAATTGCCGTACCCGCAACAAAAACCATAAGCCTCACCGCCGTTTACGTTATTGTAGCCAAATGATGCACTGTAATAACCGGCAACATTGTTATAACCTGCTGCAAAAGAACCATCGCCTGCACCCCTGCAGTTGTATCCGAATGCTGCACTGTAAATTCCTCTCTTGTTATTATTCCAGTTATCGTTAGTTATATAACCGGCTCTGAACGCACCTTTTGATTTATCGAATAAACATTTATATTCATTTCCTGATGACCATTCAGTATTGCCGTCTCCAAAATGGAAATCTTCATTGATATTCATTCTGACGACATTATCTATTGTTACTGAAAAAAGTCCGTTGCTTCCTGTATCTGATATTTCAGCTTTTGAATCTCCAACTTCGATTTTAGTTCCCGAAGGAATCGATACTGTTTTAAAAGACCCGTCATCAGCTAAATATTTACTTCCGTCACCTGAACTTGAAGGAATAATATATCCTGATGCAACTTGTATAGTTTTTGTTTCAGAAACATATTGCAAAGGAGCAACAGCAGATGCAACTCCTGAATCTCCCGTATCTCCTTTATCGCCTTTTATTCCTTGAATTCCCTGTTCCCCTGCATCACCTTTTTGCCCTTGCAAACCGTCATTGCCGGGAATCCCTTGTATACCTGCATCGCCTTTGTCGCCTTTGTCCCCTTTAAATCCTTGCTCACCCTGCATACCTTGCAAACCTTGCAGTCCCTGTTCGCCGGTGTTTCCCTTTTCGCCTTTTATACCCTGAATGCCTTGTTCTCCCTGCAAACCAATAACTCCCTGCGGTCCTTGAACACCGGACTTCAGGTTTACTTTTAATTGTTTTCCTTTTGTAATTTTTACAGAGATATTTTGCATTTAAACCTCTTTAACTGTTGAAGTTATGATAAAAGGCGAAGGCGAAATTAAATGTTTTCTGTCCCCTTCCGGAAATTCTATTACTAAATCATATAAATACCTGCCTATCGGCAAATCAGTATCTGCTGATAATATATCCAGCCTTGATTTTCCGTTTATAGAATCTGTATGCTCAGTTATTTCGATATAAATCAAAGCCTCGGAATCAGATTCGGAAGATGATTTTTTGACAGTGAAATAAATTACAGCTCCGGTAATATCGACAGGTGCTTCTGTTTCTTCATTGACGACTTCTATTTCTAGATAATCTGTGTCTCCTCTTGCTATTTGCCAATCAAATTCAGACATTATTTAACACCTCCGGAATTATCGGGAGTTCATCAACAGTTTGAGCATTTGCAATTTGTGCAAGCAGGGTTGCTCTTTGAAGTTCCATTTGAGCTTTGTAATTAACGATTTCGAGATATGCCTGTCTTGACTGCCCGACTGTGATCTGCTGAGTTGCGCCGTAAAAATCAATCAAAGGGAAAGGCAATATATCTGAATCCTGCAAAGAAGCTGTTGCAATCATTGCTCCGATATAATTAAGCTGGTCATCAGGTTTTATATGCAATTTAATGCCGATAGTTGAATCAAGCCCGTTTAAAAATGAGTTTATATAAGCAGATTCAACTTCTGAAAATTTTTGTTGTTTTAATTTTTCTAAATCGACAGCTTTTTCAACAACATTTTCATCAATAACTTCAATATCTTTGCCGTATAACTCAGCAGGCACTTCAATCCAATCGGGGTAATAATCAGCGCCGATTAAATTTTCAAGTGTCGGCTGCACAGGAATATCTTTAATTCTGTTATCTTTTTTGTTTATAATTTTGTAATTCATTAAAAATGTGCCTCCACAATTATTTCTAAATCCCAATTTGTGTAGGTTGGTTGCATATTGTCTCTGCCGGGAGAGATTACAATTAATCCTGAACTGCCTGTATTTCCTGTGACAAAATCAAAACTGTTTTTTCCGGTTATAATGCAAGGGAATTCTTCGCTGGCTGAAACTGTTCTAGCCAGAGGAATAACTTTTTGACCGACAATAAAACTGCTTTCAGCGATTTTGCAAACTAACTTTAAGCCGATTCTTATATTATCCGTACCCAAATTATGATTTATCGCAGTGGTCGTATTGCATTGCGGGCAAGGTATTCTAGTATAGAATCTTCTGTTAAAGGCTTGAGTTATCGGTGTACCAAGAACTCCGGTAGTTTTTATTGCTGCTGCGGCTTTTAAAAATTGTTTGTCGGTTAATAATCCCGAGATTTGTTTTAAAGCTTTATACGGTATTACACTTATATCAAGACCATAATCGCCGTCATTTCCAAGAGGAATAGTATAATCTTGCGTAATATTTCCTCCGCTGTAGCTGACCGGATACCAGAAATTAATATTATTCAGCCAAGTATTATATTGACTGTAACCGCCGACTAAATTGATGTTTGGCTGAAAGTAGTAATAAAGAAAATTTGTTGTATTTGTAATTTCTGTGATGCCGTTAGACGGAACAGAACCAAGTGAAGTCCAACTTGTGCCATTGTTAGAACCAAAAATACTAACTATAGAGTTACCGCCGAGCCCAAAGTTTCCCGGACCTTCCACTTGAACTTTATTTATGGCGATTGCTCCGATATTTGATTTAACAACAAATCCATAGGTTGGATTTGTTCCTTCAGGGAAAGTAACAGAGGTTCCGGCGTTTCTGTCCATCAAATAATAGGCTGTAGTAACGCCAATATCTGCATACGGAGTGCCTGAATTGAAATTACATACCCAGCAATCAAAACCCTGTCCTGAATTAGAAGTCATTGTAGGAGATGCTTCATTTGATGAATATGCCGTTTTAACACCTGTGGCTATTGCAGAATAATTGCCGTTTGGTAATTTAGTTAAATTGTTCTCTTCAATGATAAATGTATATGGTCCGTCATTTGTTAAACCTGTGACATTGCCCATTTGCGATATTTCATAGATTTTTCCGTTCGGAAAAGTTACTACAAGATTTGAAGCAACATAAGTTAAACTTCCGTCAAATACTGTGTTACTCCCGATAACAAATTTCGTCCCCGACATATCAATATTGCCGGCTAAATAGTTTGCAGAAGCATTTGTTGCGCCTAAAATTAATTGAGTAATATTTGCCGTTACAACAGTATTTGTTGTTACGGTAAGTTCGTTTGTCCAGCTGATTCCGTCTGTTGACCAGTCAACTTTATATGCTGTTCCTGTAAAGTAAAGCTTAATGTAATAATATCCTGTAGTATTCCAATCTGCCTTTACTCCAAGACCGACACCATTTGTTGCACCGTTTACAATATCAAAAGCAGTTAAATTTGAAGATAAATAAAGAGCCAGTTTATTTGCTGCGGTTCTATCGAGTTTTATAGTGAAGTTGCCGCCACCGCTGATTAATGTGTATAAAGCAGTTATGGTGTTCCATTTGACTTTTTTAATTATGCTCCAGCTTAAAATACCTTATAACTCTTCAGCCTGAGCAGGCAATAAAATACCTTAAATCTAAAGGCTATAAGTTTAGCTGGGACTGGCATGAAGTTTGGCAGGATGCTCATACAAGATCATTCACCGTGGCAAAAGTTATGCGGGAAGATATTCTAACTGACATCAGAGAAATAGTTCAAAAATCTCTGGATGAAGGAATAACCTTGCAGCAATTCACAAAAGAACTTAAGCCAAAACTTATCGATAAAGGCTGGTGGGGAGCAATAAGCGGAACGCCTGAAGAAGTAAGAGATGAACTTTTAAAACGCAAATTAATCAAAGACATCTCGCTTATTCCTGCCGGTGATGAACCTATAACAATTCAGCTGGGCTCTATGAGACGATTAAAAACAATTTACAGGACAAATATTCAGACTTCATATATGGCGGGAAGGTATAGGGAACAGCTTGATAATATCGATAATCGTCCGTACTGGCAATATGTTGCGGTGATGGATAAAAGAACAAGACCGACTCACGCACAGCTTAATGGCAGAGTTTTCAGATATGACGACCCGTTTTGGGATTCATTTTACCCGCCGAACGGTTGGGGATGCAGATGCAGAGTCAGGGCTTTATCTGATGACAATTTAAAAGACAGAAGTCTCGATGTTGATTCTTCAGAAGGGCAATTATCAGAAGAAATGCAGGTGGTTTCAAAGAAAACAGGCGAAGAAAAACCTGTGGCAGTTTATACGGATTCATTAACAGGTCACAAAATATCGCCGGATGCAGGTTGGAGTTACAACCCCGGCAAAATAAAAGAATGGAGGCAGCAAAATGACAATTGACAGAAGATCATTAATTAACTGGGTCGGCGGTAAAAGATTGCTCCGCAAAAAAATAGAGCCGTTAATTCCCACAGACATAAAATCTTATTTAGAAGTTTTTGGCGGAGGAGCTTGGGTTCTTTTCTATCATGACAAATGGGCAGATTTGGAAGTTTACAACGACCTTGACGGGAGACTTGTAAATTTATTCAGAATTGTAAAGTATCATCCCAATGCCTTAAAGGAAGAATTACAGTATCTTCTGGGCAGCAGGGAAATATTTATGCAGTTTCTAAACACAGAAGGAATCACTGATATTCAAAGAGCGGCAAGTTTTCTCTTCCTTATCTCCCGCTCATTCGGCGGAAAAGGAGATACATTTGGCTGTGTCAAGAAATCTACAGGCGGAGCTTGTAAAAGTCAGGGAAATGTCCTGCTGAAAATCGATGCTATTTGTAAACGGCTCGATAAAGTTATGGTCGAAAACAGGGATTTTGAAAAATTCATCAAGCAATACGATCATGAAGATGCATTTTTCTATTGCGACCCGCCATACAGCTACGGTGCCGGTTATTATACAACTTCTACAAAAGGCTTCGAGCATGAAAGATTGCGAGAAACTCTCGGAAACATTCAGGGAAGATTTTTACTTTCCTACGATGATTCTCCCAAAATTCGTGAACTTTACACAGGCTATGAAATGATTGCGGTTGAAAGACTCAACGGAATCAATAATAAACAAGGCGGAGACCGAAAAAATAAAATGTTTAAAGAACTTATAATTGCTAATTATCCAATTATGGAGAAGTTCCATGCCGGAACCGATAGAAATAAAGGTTGATGACAAAGAAATACAGCAACTTTTAAAAAAGTTAATTTCCAAAACTGAAAATCTTCGTCCGCTTATGAAAAATATTACCGGAATTATGCAAGATTCTGTCGAGGAAAACTTTGAAAAAGAAGGTCGTCCCGATAAATGGACTTCACTTGCTAAGCCCACAATAAAACAGCGAACTAAAAAAGGATACTGGCCCGGCAGAATTTTACAGGTCAGAGGCGAACTCTCAGCTTCTATTACAAGCAAATATGATAAGAATGTTGCAGTAGTCGGCACAAATAAAGTTTATGCGGCTATTCATCAATTTGGCGGTGATGCCGGCAGAAATAAAAAAGTAAAGATACCGGCTCGACCTTATTTAAAGCTTGGAGAAAAGGAAAAGACTGAGATTATAAAAGAGGCTCAAAATTATCTTGGATAAAATAACATAATTTTTTACAGTTTATTAAAAATCATATTTTTTGTTAAATTCTTTCTGCCGTTAATCCTCTTCCTTCCTGAGTTTGAGGTTAGTGCTCAAATTGAGCACCAACCTCTTTTTCGTAATGTTTATTTTTATCTAAAATATTTTTAGTTCCAAGTTTATTTTTGCTTGAGAAAAATGATATTATTTGTCAATTCTTTTTTCCGTTAATTCCTTTCCCTCTTGAGTCTGAGGTTGGTGGTCAATTTGACCACAAACCTCTTTTTCATAATGTTGATTTTTATCTAAAATATTTTCAGTTCCAAGTTTATTTTTGCTTAAGAACTTTGATAATTACCCAAGAAATTACAAAAAAGGTTGCTGCTGTTTTGTTAAAATCAAAGACTTCAAACCGAAAACTTTTAGATACAATACAACTGCTTACCGATGATAACTTTAAAACATACTGAAACAGCATTTATAAAATAGCCACAAGTGCTCTTTTGTTTCATTCGGGTAAAAAAATGTCGACAAAATATTTCTACTTTGTCGACTCGTGTCAATTTATAAGATTTTTAAACGTTCACATTTGCTTCTGCAATGGTTTCCTGTAGCTTTGAAACCTTATTTGCAATTTCTAATGTTTGTTTTAAATGCTCCGTCTCTTTTATATCAAGGATTTTAGAAGCATCTAATAATAAAAGAAGCCTGTCTTGATGTTTTCCGACTCCTACAATAAAGCTATTTTCGTCACTTTCTATAGGGGTTGGTTCAATGTTGCTTTTCTTAAGATGAACAACTTCCGAGACAGAATCCACGATTAAGCCTACGGTATGGTCATCTAATTCAAGTACAATGACTCTTGTGTCTGCATTATTTTCCGAAATTTCTATATCGAATCTTTTTCTGCCGTCTATTACAGGAATTATATGTCCTCTGAGATTTATTATTCCTTCGACAAATCGAGGAGATTTGGGAATGTGAGTGGTTATTTGAGGCATAATAATTTCTTGTACGGTTTCAATAGGTACGGTGTATTCTTCTTTGCCGAGTTTGAAGGCAATGAGCTGTAGTTCATCGCTTTCTGTATTTAATAAAGCCATATTGATTTTCCTTTCTGTAAATTATTTTTTTGAAATTGACTAGATTTTAAATACAGAAACCTGCTTTTGTAGAGATTCAGCCACTGAAGCAAGAGTTTGAGCACTTGCACTTATTTCTTCAAGGCTTGCTGTTTGTTCTTCGGTAATGCTTGAAATTTCTTCCGCACTGGCAGCAGTTTCTTCGGTTATAGCGGAAATATTTTCAACCATATGTAAAACTTCTTCTGAACTTGCTGCAACGCCGTCTATTTCTTTGGTAATACCCTGAATTTTAATATTAGCCTGTTTTACCTGAGAAATAATATTGTCTAATGCTTTTCCTGCATCGTTTATAACGAACACGCCTTCTTCAACCTCTTTAGTTGCTTTATCCATTGTATTTACGGCTACATGTGTTTTGTTTTGAATTTCTTTAATCATTGCGGTAATCTTTTCTGTAGCACCTGCTGATTGTCCTGCAAGTTTTTTGACTTCGTCTGCAACTACTGCAAAGCCTTTTCCGTGTTCGCCTGCTCTGGCTGCTTCAATAGCGGCATTTAATGCTAAAAGGTTGGTTTGTCCTGCTATGTTTTTGATTAAATCAACTATTTGCTCAATACCAGAACTTAATTGTCCGAGTTCTGCAATATTTATAGAAATAGCACCTGCGACGTTTTTGATACTGTCTATTTTAAGCACTGCTTTTTTAACATGTTCAGCACCTACGTTAGCATTTATTTCTGTATCATTACCGAGTTTTGCTACGATTACGGCTTCTTGTGCCACACCCTGAATTGTTTTATTTAAGCCGTTGATGCTTGCAGCACCCAGTTCAACGTTTCTGGAAATTTCCTGTGCTCCCTGAGCTAACTGTTGAGTGCTGGTTGCTGTTTGCTGTGCTCCTTGTGCTGTTTGTTCAGAAGATGCACTCATCTCTTCCGAGTTTGCAGAAATTTCTTCTATTGATTTAGAAACGGAACCTATAAGTTCGCGGAGGTTTTTTACAGTAAGATTAAGTGCCTTTGCAAGTATTCCCGTCTCGTCTTTAGAGTCATTATGGACTTCGTCTATTGAGAGATTCCCTTTGGCAATTTCGTTTAAGTTTTTTACTACTGCGTTTATCGGCTTTGAAACCATATTTGCTATCATTAAGCCTAATGCAACAGCCAAGACTACAGCAATAATAATAATACCGACTATAAGGGCGATTGATTCAGCAGAATCTTTGTCATTTTGAGTATTCAGTTCACCGGCAACTTTTACGTTGTATTCGGAGAGTTTAATCATATCAGCTATAAATTCATCAGATTTATCTTCCATTTTATAGAAATCTTTTTTTGCTTCCGATACCTTATTTTTATTTAAGTCTTCTGCTGTTTCTTTTACATTTGTATAGAAGGCAGATAAGTCCTTTTGTATTTCATTTAACATTTTTACTTCTTCAGGATCAAGTTTAGTTGTCGAATATTTCCCGAGAAGAGTTTTAATCTCTGCAGATGATTCCAATAGGGCTTTTGCTCTAATTTGGCGCTGTGCAGGATCATAAATTCCGTCAAGAGTATCGGCTTTAATTTGAGTAAATTCTTGAGCACAGCGGTTAAGCTCTGCTACCGGTATTAAGCTGTCCGTATACATAGTTGTCATGTCGTTTGCACCTTTTGTGACAAAATGAAATCCTACATACCCGACAATACAAATAAATAATGAAGCCATTCCAACAAACGCCAAAATCTTTTGTGAAATCTTCAAATTATTTAACCACTGCATTAATAGCCACCCTTTCTAAATAAAACTACGCTGACTCTATTTTTCCAAACAAAAAAACTTCTAAAATTATTTTTTAGATATATTACACACGTTATTTATTATATTTTTGTAATTGAAATTTGATTTAAAAAAACATAAGAATTTTAATAATAGTTGCCGACAATTTTTAATATAACTTTTTTTCGTTAAATTTACTACATATTAATTCATTAAAATATAAAAATAATTCTGTTAAAATCTCTAAGAGTAAGAGTAAGAGTAAGAGTAAGAGTAAGAGTAAGAGTAAGAGTAAGAGT
>JBAWVS010000071.1 GCA_037147175.1 bacterium | reverse complement strand
TAACAGAATTATCTGTAAAAAATAATAATATTAAAAAAGAAGCTAAAAGTAATATTAGCGATTTGCCTAAACAGGAATTAACGCTTGAATCAGGTAAATTTATTGAAGTAAAAGCTATTTTTGATAAAACACAGGCTGTAAATCGTCAGCCTTCAATTAAATTTAACTGTTACGACCCTGAAAACAGTCAGGAATTCGTTATTACCAGAGTAAATGAAGCTTTGCAAGAGGAATAAATATATGAAATTAAAAAGTTTTGTTATTAGAACAACGATTTTAAGCTTATTTTTGTTCTTTTTCTGTGCAAATTCTGTTTTTGCGGTTTCAAAAGAAGAAGCAAGAAGGCAATTAGCAGATTCAAGCTTAAATTATGAAAGCGCAACACAGGCAATAAATTGCATAAAAGAGGGCGATATTAATACTTTGGGTCTTTTTATTGATGCAGGGATGAATGTAAATAATAAATATGCAGGAATGCCTCTAATTATATACGCTTTTTCAGAAAAGCAGCCTGAAATTGCAAAATTGTTGATAGAAAAAGGCGCAAATATAAATACCAAAATTATGGGAATTCCCCTTTTGCTTTACACAATTGTAGGAAAAGAGCCTGAAGTTGCAAAATTGCTGATAGAAAAAGGTGTAGACCCAAATACCAGTGCGTCAGGAGAGTCTGCTCTTTATATAGCAATTTATAAAAATCAGCCTGAAATCGCTGTTTTATTATTAAAAAAAGGAGCTAATCCTAATAAGGGACTAACTTATGTAAGAGGATACACGCCTTTGAGAATCGCTATAAGAAGAAATCAGGCTGAAGTTGTAAAAATGCTGCTTGAAAAAAACGCTGATATAACTAAAAAGCCTTTGTTTCTCCCTTCAAATATAAAATTAGCACATAAGAAAAAATACACTGAAATCGAAAAATTATTAGTGGATTATCAAAATAAATAAATATTTTAAATTTTATAAGCCCCCGACTTTATTGAGTTCGGGGGCTTTTTTGTACTCAAAAAAAGGAGGTTTTATGAATAATTTAAATCAAAATCAAATGGAGGTGTTTTCAGGTGGAAAAGCGCAAATCCCCGCACAAAGTCAGTTGTCCCCTCAAGGACAGGCAGTTTCAAGTCAATACGGACAAGAGCAAAAGGCAGAGCAAGGGGCTTCTAGAGCCAATTTTGCTAATAATCAGCAAGCCGTAACCCCTCAAAACTCTTTTAGCCCTAAAGAAATTACTCAGGAAATGAAAAATACCTATGAAAATATTTTTCATGCTTCCGGAGTTGATGCGGCAAATAACTGGCTTAAGCAGCAAATAGTCAATAATCACTTGAATCTTCAGTTGGATAACGAGGCTCTTATCAGGGAAGTTCACGCAAAATACGGCGATTTGTACGCTGTTCCCGTTATTAAAGAGGCTATTCAGGCTTTTATCGATCTGGATTTGGATCCGAATTTGAGTTTGAGAAGTCAGGGGTTTCATGATGCCATGGATCATATGGCAAACATCTACAGGGCAGGTTATGACGATGCTTTGAATCTGAAAAACCAGAATGATTCTGCTAAAGCGCGTATGACTTCCGCGGTGAACTCCGCTGTTCCTCATTATCAATCGAATAAAATCTTTACTCGCTCTGAAATTAAGTCAATGTCCCCTGATGACTTTGTCAGGAACGAAAAGACGATTTTTGAGCAGTTAAACAAAGGGCTGATTAAGTAGTTCGGGTATAAATTTTTTTAAGAAAGGAAAAATTAATTATGACACAGGATTTATCAAATTTTATCTCTGAAGTGTGGTCGCAAAAATTAACCGCGCTTCTCGACAAGTCAGGCGTTATGATGCAGTGCGTCAACCGAAATTATGAGGGTGAAATTAAAAACTCCGGCGATACTGTACATATTAGGACTTTTGGGGATGTTACCGTCAAAGATTACTCGGGTTCTATTACTTATGACGACCTTACTTCTCCCACTGACACGCTTTTAATCGATCAGAAAAAGTATTTTGCTTTTAAAGTTGACGATATCTCAAAAGCCCAGTCAAATGTCGATATTATGGCAGGGTATCTTGAAAGGGCAAAAGTGGCGATTGATTTGGCGAAAGACTCGTTTTTGCTCGGCAAACATGTTGATGTGCCTTCAGGAAATATTATTGGAACTGATTCTACGCCTATTGCATTAACTAAAGACAACATTTATACCAACTTTGTGGCGATTGCAAAAGCGCTTAAGAAAGCTAATGCGACTTCTAAAGGGCAAAAACCATGGATTGTCATCAATCCCGACATTGAAGCTCTTTTGATTCAGGCTCCCGAATTTATTCAGGCTAATCAGACAGGTGATAAAACCTTGAAAGAAGGCTCTATTGGTAAGATTGCAGGTCTTGACGTTCTTGTTTGCACTAATTTTACTGCTACATCGGGTAAGTTCTATGTGCTTGCGGGAACCAATGATGCCGTTACTTTTGCTTCTCAGGTAGTCGAAATCGAGTCTTTAAGGCTTCATGATTCCTTCGATACTGCAGTTAGAGGACTTTATGTCTACGGCGCAAAAACAGTTCTGGCTCATGCCCTTGCTAAACTTGTTTGTACTGTTGCGTAGCGGGAGTGACGGTCTGAAAGACGGCTTTGCCGGCTTGGAAGACCAAACTCATTCTCTTGCGTAGCGGGAGTGACGGTCTGAAAGACGGCTTTGCCGACCTCAATATATTTACTATTACAAGGTCTCCCTACTAACTCTCTCATAGGGCGAAAGGTTTTTTTTTTGCTTTTCGCCCTGTTTTTTTTAATTATTTTCATTTAATATAATATCGAAACACTTATATGCAGGTAATTTTAGTGCTTGAAAAATATCAGTTAAAGCTTGCAAAACTTACAGAGGAAATAAATTCTTATTTTGACGAGCAGAAAGATTTTATTAAATGCAGCGCAGGGTGCGGGATTTGCTGTACAAAGGGGTATTATCCACTTTTTGAGCTTGAATATAAGTATCTTAAAAAAGGCCTTGAGCTTCATTTTTCGCAGGAAAAAATAAAGAACCTGCAAGATAAAGCCCATGAAATATACAAAAACAGGCAAAATTTCTTAAAAAATGACTCGAATGTTCATAATTTTTTTTATGTCTGTCCGTTTCTTGAAAATGACAAATGCTCTATTTATAGCTATCGTCCTATTATTTGCAGGACATATGGCTTGATTTCAAGGGATTTTGAAAATACGAAAACTAAAATCCATCTTCCTCACTGCGTCAGCACGGGTTTGAATTATGCAGATGTTTGGAATAGCGAGGCAAAAAGTTTTTCGAAAGCCAAAATTGAAGCTTTCGGAATAAAAACAGAGCCTAAGTTTTACGATATCAGTTTCGGGCGGATTCTTGAGTCGTTTCAGGAGTTGCCCATGGGGGATTCCAGAATGCTTTATGAGTGGATATTTATGGATATTCCCGATTATCAAAAATTGTTTTCCTGAGGGCGGTTTTGGTTGAATGGATTGCCGCGTCAGCTTTTTGAGCTCCCTCGTAATGGCGTGGCGGTTAATACAGTTTGAATTGTTGGGCGATATCCCAGAGTTTATCAAGGTTTAAGCAATCGGGGATTTCGTTTATAAGCTGCGGCAAAACCAGTTTTTTGTTGTTAATTTCTGCTTTTCTTGCCTCGAGATAGCAAGCATTCAGATACTTGTTGTATTTGTCTTTTTTAGCAGGTGATAATGAGTTATATGCTTTAATTACAGGCTCCAAAAGCTTTCTTTTGCTACGAGAATTGATGCAGGCAGAGTCTTTTGCAACGAAAAGATCGTGGATTATATGCGTCGATTCATCGATTTTGTTGACCAGTTTTCCTTTAATCTGGAGTTCCACGTTTAATTTGTCTTTTGTTATACCCGTGATGTGGCCTGCGGTGTAGCCGTTTTCTTTGATGGAATTGGTTCCGTTGAGTATTTTTATGTTTTTGTTTCCTGCTTTTCTGTTTGCTTCCGTAATTAAATCTATATGTTTTTGGGAAAAATACGGCGCTGTATAAGTTCCCCTGTAATTTCTTATCGAAGTTATCTGAAGTTCTTTTTCTTCAATTTTTTTAACAAGATTATTAACGATTTTGTCTGTTGCCTCCGGAGAGCCGTCGGTTATTCCGCGCGCTCCGGCAAGGTCGCCTATAATATTCATTAAATTTTTGTCTCTAGTCTGATTTTGTTTTATTTTGTTCCTGAGTTTTGATTCTATTGATCTGGGACTCTTAATTCTAGTTGTCTTGGCTCCGTTGGGAAAAATATCGAGGCAAAGGTCGTTAAATGCTGAGAGTTTGCCTTTTCCAAAGTTATATATATGCTCTGCCTCTGCTCTTAAGCTTTGAGTTTTCTCGGAAAAAGGAATGGCTTTTAAAATATCTAAAGAAAAGTGCTGAATCTTTTTTGTTGAAGGTCTTGCGCTGAAAGAGACGGTGTCTTTTTCAAGCTGCTTTAGTTTTGGCGAGTTTATCCGCGGTGGATTCTGCTCGTTTTCTTTGTTTATCGGGGTGTTAAAACTTGAAGTAACTTTGTTTAATATGGTTTGGTTCATAAGTTTTATTTCTTCCTAAAATTCCTTCTAATATATTAAAAACATAGGATTTATCAGAATTGCCTTATTTTTAATATTTTCGGAAAATTTGGGATAGAAAAGCAAAGAGGCGGGCTTTTCAGTCCGCCTCTTTGTGTATATTCTTTTAATAGTCTATACGTTAGCTAGTTCTTCAGTTTTTTTTTCAGCAGCTTCGGGGAGAACGGGGATTTGCATATCATAGAATGATCTCCATACAAATACCAGTGCAACCACGAAGAAGAAAGCCCCAGCATAAGGTGCATAAGGTCTGAAAGCTTCTGCGATTGCGATTTCCATTGCAAGAAGTCCGAAAAGCGTTGTGAATTTGATAATCGGGTTCATTGCAACTGATGAAGTGTCTTTGAAAGGGTCGCCTACTGTGTCGCCGATAACTGTAGCTTCATGAAGAGGTGTTCCTTTTTCACAAAGTTCTGTTTCGACGATTTTTTTAGCGTTATCCCAACATCCGCCGGCATTAGCCATAAAGATTGCTTGGTATAAGCCGAATAATGCGATGCCTACAAGGTAGCTTACGAAGAAAGCAACAGGTGCTTCTTTGTTTGCTCCGGTCATAAACGGCGCGGAGAAGAAGGCAAAAGCCAGTGCAAACGAGAATAATGCGATAAAGATGTTGAACATACCTTTTTGGGCGTACACTGTACAGATTTTAACAACTTCTTTTGAGTTCTCGGTTGAAGCTTTGCCGCCTGCAACGTCTAAGTTGATGTTCTTTTTAATGTATTCTACTGCTCTGTAAGCTCCTGTGGATACTGCCTGTATAGATGCGCCCGTGAACCAGTATATTACCGCTCCGCCGCAAAGCAATCCTAACAATGTGAAAGGATTTAACAGGTTAAGTAGGTCTTCTGGTCTTACTCCGAGTGTGTTTTTGATTACAAGAATCAGTGAAAATATCATTGTGGTTGCTCCGACAACAGCTGTTCCGATAAGAACAGGTTTTGCGGTGGCTTTAAATGTATTTCCTGCGCCGTCGTTTTCTTCCAGCAATTTTTTGCCGTTTTCAAAGTCAGGCTCGAATCCGAAGTCGTTTTTGATTTCTTCGGCGATGTTAGGAATTTCTTCGATTAATGAAAGTTCATATACTGATTGCGCGTTGTCTGTAACTGGTCCGTAGCTGTCTACGGCGATTGTTACAGGTCCCATTCCGAGGAAGCCGAACGCTACAAGCCCGAAAGCAAATACTGAAGGGTAAATCATTATAACGTCAAGGTGATGCAGGCTTGCGAAATATGAGCCAGCCATAAGAGCAACGATTGATAAACCGATCCAGAATCCGCTGAAGTTTCCTGATACAAGTCCTGAAAGAATTGTTAGGGATGCTCCGCCTTCTCTTGATGCGGTTACAACTTCTTTGGTATGTTTTGAGTTTGTGCTTGTGAAGACTTTTGTTAATTCAGGAATTAACGCAGCTCCTAATGTTCCGCAGCTGATTATTATTGAAAGTACCAGCCACAAGTTGTTTGAGAAGGTACTTAACTGCCAGTAGCTTACTGCAAAAGTCATTACGATAGATAAAACTGATGTTACCCATACTAATGAAGTTAAAGGGATTTCGAAATCGAATTTGCTGCTTTTGCCGTATAATGATTCGCATACTAAGTTATTCAAGAAGTAAGATACGACTGATGTTACTATCATTAAATAACGCATTACGAATATCCATGTAAGTAAAGGGATTTTTAATTCTTCGTGAACGCCTAAAAGAATAAAACTGATAAGTGCAACGCCTGTTACACCGTAGGTTTCAAAGCCGTCAGCCGTAGGTCCTACGCTGTCGCCTGCGTTGTCGCCTGTACAATCAGCAATAACTCCCGGGTTTCTAGGATCATCTTCTTTGATGTTGAACTGGATTTTCATCAAGTCAGAACCGATATCAGCGATTTTTGTGAAGATACCGCCTGCTACTCTTAATGCACTTGCGCCTAGTGATTCACCGATTGCGAAACCGATAAAGCAAGCGCCTGCTAAGTGTCCAGGTATGAAAAGTAAAATTGCAAGCATTATTAAAAGTTCAACGCTTACGAGTAAAAGTCCGATGCTCATTCCTGTTCTTAAAGGAAGCTGCATTATTTGGAACGGTTTTCCTGTGAGTGAAGCGAATGCGGTTCTTGCGTTTGCCAGAGTGTTCATTCTGATTCCGAACCACGCGATTGAATAGGAACCGAGAATACCTACAACTGACATTCCAAGGATTGCAGCTACTTCATAAGCTTTCATGTGCTGCAAAAATCCGAAATAAAATCCGATACATGCTGCAATGAATAATTCGAGTACTAATAAAAATTTGCCTTGTTGGATAAGGTATGTTTTACAGGTTTCGAAAATAAGGTTTCCTATTTCCAACATTGATTTGTGGGCAGGTTTGTTTTTTACGTTGAAATATTCCACAAGCCCGTAAACTAATCCTGCTACGCAAACACCCATTCCGATAAGTAATAAATGGAAGCTTGCCGGATTTTGAGATAAATTTGGAACTACAAGATCTGCTTCACTTGCCATTGAAGGCATTGATGCAGCCAGTAGTCCGATTAGTGCAACGAAAGCGGCACTAAAGACACGACTAACTTTTGGTAAAAAGCTCACTTTTTTTCTCCTCTTAGCTGTTTTAAACGTGAGTTATAAATACTATTTATAATAGTAAAAGACACGATTTAATTAATTATACATCTAAAATAATTTTGGCAAATAACTAACTTGAATCTCTAATTAAATATATCCTTCATTGCGAGGAGAGGCTTTAGACTCGACGTGGCAATCTATTTTATTTATTATAGATTGCTTCATTATGCTCGCAATGACGATTTTGGCGATTTGGCGATTTGAGTTAATTAACAAAACAATAATTGTTCTTTTCTTTGTCAAGAATTTTGATATTAAAGCTGTATCAGGATTTTACCATTTATTTGTCATTCTGAGCGACTAACAGGAGCGTGAAAATCTATTTGGTTTTAAAGTCCGGATGGATTGCCGCGTCAGCTCTTTGAGCTTCCTCGCAATGACAGGTTAATTTGGCTTATAAGTTTTGTTCTTAGGCGGGCAGATCCTTCGTTTCGCTCAGGATGACAATTAACTAAGGGAGTCAAAATATTTAGGATTACAAAAGTTGCTTAAAATTATAAAAGAAGCTGTAATGCCAAAAGAGGCTTAGTATACAGAAAACTCAGAGTGGCAAAAATATAAATAATTTTCATCTAATTTAAATTATTTAAAAAAATTTTTTCAAAAAGGGCAATTTTTTCGGTGCGCTTGTTTTTATATTAATATAAAGGGATTGAATTTTTTATTTTTAATAAACAGTCCTTTTTTGGGGATAAAAAAACGTAGTTTAGTGGGATAGAGGAGATATAGGGATGATTTTAATCAATAATTTGCACGGACCTTACAACGCGGAAACTTCTGAAGGCAGAGGCGCTAATGCCGCTCATAACGTGGTTAAATACTATGAAGAAATCAAAAAAATCGCCGACAAAAAAGTAAGACAATTTATGAACGGTGAAATCGGGCTTGAAGAAGCTTCCAGAAACGAAGCCCAAGAAGCTTTAGCATCCGCTTATATCACCTATATGCCCGTTGATGAAGAAACAAGTGTTCCTGATTATAAATACGGTCTGGCTTATGCTTCAGTCTACATAAAAGCTTTTGATCAGGATAATGACGGCGCTCTGCTTCCTCAGCAAGCCGGTCCTTTAGGTTATGTTATTGATTTTGTTGCTCCTTACGGCAAAATTACTCCCGGGAAATTTCTTACCTGGCTAATTTTTCAGGATTGTGTTGATTTTTATAACGGAGTTATTTCTCCTAAAGAAGCTTACACCGCTTTGATGATGGTACAAGAAGATCCTGAAAGGGTTAAAGAGCAATTAAATATTCTTTATTTTGGGCACGGCATCAACAATTTAGAACAGGAATTTAAAACCCCACACCCCATAACTCAATAAACTATATAAACAGACCCCCGACCGCTTTACAGGCGGTCTTATTTTTTTGTGTTTATAAATTGATGCCACAATTAAAAATATATAATATAATTTATTTATGGAAAAATTAAAACAAGAAATTAATTATCAAGTGCAATTAAGAAATGCCCAATGGACTGTCTTTTTGCTTTTAGCAACAGGCACTACAAGTCTTGTCTTTAAAATTAAAGAGGGATTAATTGAACTTATAATGTTTATTTTGGGACTTATTTTTATTTTGATAATAATTAAAGGCTGTTTTAAAAGAGATGAATATATAGTAAAACTTATAAATAAACTTGAAAAGGAGAAACCATGAGTTTTTATGATATTTTGGGGCTGGCAGGTGTCCTCATAATAGCAGGTGTTCTATATTACAGCTCCATTAAGGATACTGAAAAATTTAAAGAAATATAAAAATTTAAAATTTTGACCGCTTTACAGGCGGTCTTCTTTTTTGGGTTTATAACTGAGAATACTTCACGGGCTCCGGTTTTGGCTATAGTGCTCTGAAAAAGTAATTAAGAAATGAAATATTTTTTGCGAAAGCACT
>JBAWVS010000070.1 GCA_037147175.1 bacterium | reverse complement strand
ATTTTTTATAGATTGCTTCGCTATGCTCGCAATGACGATTTTGGCGATTTAGCAAAGCAGTTTTTAATTTAAAATTTTTTAAATCATGATAATCAAATCAAAAAATTGCAACATCTTAAATAAACATGTAATTCAAACTTTTAAGCTAAAAACTGTTTTGCTACAGAATAATTCTAAAAGGCAAAACAGTTTTTGGCAATTTTTTAACAAAATTTTAACTAATCGCTATTTACTGCGATATTAAGTCTGATTTTAAAGGATTCGGTTTCAAAGAGTTCGCCAACACTGCAAGAAATTACTTCGCACAATCTGTCCATATTGTCATAAGATGGTTGTGTTCTGCCATTTGCCCAGGAATAAACTGTTTGTTGCGGTAAACCCAGTTCTTTTGCTAGTCTGTAAAGACTCCATCCTTTTTTTGTCCTGGCGACTTCCTTAATGCGTATTTTCAAGGTTTTCACCCGCTCTCTCTACTTTTACACTAACTCTTTTACTGTACTTTTAACATAAGAGTCAACTTAGTACCTAGTTATAGTCAACATATACACTTTAGTCAAAGCCTTAAAGCTACTACCGATAAGCTACTAGTCGACAACTCTGTATATCATTATAATCGTGCTACAAATTTTAAGATACTTATACAAATATATTTCATATTAAAATATGAGTATAATATTAATTATTGTTTATATAAAATTAAGAGTTATACTTAAATATCAAATAAAAATTATTATTTGAAAAATTATGCTAAAAATTTATAATTAAATTAAAAAGATGAAACCAAATAAAAAAAGTAATATAAATAGATTAGAAATGTTGATAATTTACTTATTAATCATTAAAATAAATATGGGTAAAATTTTTAACAAAAGGTAAAGACAATGAAAAAAATTATTATTTCCTTAATACTGTCTGCTTCGATTGCTTCTTCTGCTTTTGCGTCAGGAACAAATCCTAAATTAAATCAGGCAATTAAACAATACAAAAGCAAAAACTATCTTGGAGCGATGCAATCATTAGAAAAAATCACGGCTACAGACCCCGGCAATAGTCTTGCTCATTATTATTTAGGTATGTGCTATGTACAGACAGGCGATGTTACTAAAGCTACCTCTGAATACGACACAGTTATTACTTTATCTCCAAATACAGAGCTTGCTCAAAACGCAAATATTGGAAAAAGTAACCTGAGCGGAATCCGTCAACAGGCTATAATTCCTGTTGTTCAATCATCAAAAGGCTTTCTTTCCGAAGAAGCCAAAGCAAAATTTCAAGAAAATAACATTAAAAGTATTATTGATAATGTAAATAATAAAAGAGAAACCAGTCCTGATATTTACAACAGAATAGAAAATTTAGAACACAAGAAATCTTCAAATGACGAAAAACCTACACAGGAACAAATAGCAGAAGCTATGCAGGTTTTAACAAAAGCAGGAATTAATACTGCCAATACTTCGGCAAATGCTCAAACTCCTCAAATTAATCCTGAAATGATGCAAATGAATATGCTCATGAGCGCATTTGGCAACAACAGCAACAATATGAACGGCAGCAACTCAATGAACAATATGATGCCAATGCTAATGATGATGCAGAACGGTCAGGGGAATACAAAGGTTGATCCCGAGACTCTTCAGGTAATGATGTCTCAAATGATGATGCCTAATATGACAGATTTATACAGCAATAATAACAACAATAATAATTAATTATGTCTTCGGCTAAAAATATACTGATTACAGGAAGTTCCGATGGAATCGGTGCTAAAATTGCAGAAAGACTTTCTTGCTCTGGACATAATATTTTTTTGACGGGAAGAAATGAAAAAAAACTCTTAAAGCTGGCTTCAAAAATTAAAGCAAAAGGTTTTTGTGCAGGTTGTCTTCTTGAAGAAGATTTTCCCACCAAACTTTTTAATGATGCCCATAAACAACTGGGACATATAGATGTTTTAATTAACAATGCCGGTGCTTATTTTTGGTCTCCTGTTGAAAAAACAGAAAAAGACAAAATCAAAAAGATTTTAAAGCTTAATTTACAAGTGCCTTATGAATTATGTACGCTGGCAGTTCCTGATATGAAAAAAAATAAATGGGGAAGAATCATAAGTATCGGCTCAATTAGCGGAGCGGTAGGAGAAGCTAACGCATCTCTTTATTCAACTGCAAAAGCAGGCTTGATAGGGCTCACAAAATCACTTGCACTTGAGCTTGCAGAATACGGAATTACAGTAAACGTTATAAATCCCGGATGGGTTAAAACAAATCTTGCTGATGAAGTTATTAATTCAGGTGATATTGACGAACAAGAACAATTAGAAATGATTCCCCAGAAACGATGGATTGAACCGCAAGAGATTGCTTACCTAACCAAATATTTAATTTCTGAATCAGCACAGGGACTTACGGGGCAGTCTTTGAATTTATGCGGCGGTTTGAGTTTGGGCTAGTATTAAAAGCTATTTTTAAAAAAATTAATAATTTACAAAATGCGCTTACAGCAAGGGTTTTTATTAAAGAAAATTTTTTTTTAAACCAAAATATAAAAAATAGTGTTGACAACACACTTTATTTAGTTTTAAATAATAAGTGTCGAGGGAACAATTAATAAAAATAATAATTACTTCGACAAAATAAATCCTTATACTTGAAAAAATACAAATTCCGTTTCATATAACCCCCTTTATACTTAAACACTAACGGAAGAAGAGAACATAAAAAGCAGAGATGAATTGACCACCAAATGGTGGTTTTTTTTTAAATTTAAATAACTTTATGATAAACTAATTTGGTGACAAAAAATTTTAACCGTCATACCTTCTTATTAAGAAAATAAAAACATCTTAATATTCAGCAATATCAAAATTCTCAGTTTTACTTCAGCACAATTAAAAGTATGAAGATTTTTTGTCTGTTGCTTATTTCAAAAGTTTGTAGTGTTTTAGGAGTTGGATTATTGACTAAAGATTATAATATTGGAATTGATATAGGCGGGACAAATATAAAAATTGCACTTGTAGACACAAAAGGCAAAATTGCTTTTTCAGAAAGCGCATCTACAAGAGCCGAAATGGGCTATGAGTTCACTATCAAAAATATTATAAATTTAATCAGGGACAGTATAACAAGATCTAAAGTTTCTATAGGACAAGTCGGGGGCATCGGAGTCGGCTGTCCGGGTCAAATAGATTCGGAAAACGGTATAGTAAGATCACTTCCAAATATTCCGGGATGGGTGAATGTTCCTTTAGCAAAGATTTTAAGGGATGAATTTGGCTTGCCTGTTAAAATAGACAACGATGTTAGAGTAGCTACTCTCGGGGAATACAAATTTGGAGCAGGAAAAGGCTACCAAAATATTGTTTGTATCACTGTAGGTACAGGTATAGGCTCAGGAATAATTATTAACGGTCAGCTTGTAAGAGGTGCAAGTATGTCAGCTGGCGAACTTGGGCATGTAATAGTTCAGGAACACAACGGTGAAATTTGCGGATGCGGAAAAACAGGCTGTGTAGAAGCTGTGGCCTCCGGTCCTGCAATAGTCAAACAGGCTGAATTGTATTTGATGACAGGAAAATCCGCAAAGTTCAAAGAACTTGCCGCAGGTTCTCCTATCACACCGGAAATAGTCGCAGAAGCCGCTATTTTAGGAGATGATATTGCATTAAGAATCTTTGAAATAACAGGATACTGGATTGGGATTGCTTTGAGCAGCGTGGTAAACCTTCTCAACCCCGAAGTGATTATAATCGGCGGCGGTGTGGCTCAGGCTGGCGATATCCTCTTAAATCCGATAAAAGAAACAATAAAGAAAAGGGCTTTAAAAATCTCGTCAGAAAGCTTAAATGTTATTCCCGCACAACTTGGAAACAGCGCAGGCGTTGTTGGAGCCAGCTTGCTTATACAGTCATAAAAATTAAATCATGCTTATTTAATCGGAGCTGTATATGCAACAAGCTTTTAATCTTATATATTTTCCTGAAATAACTTCCACAAATACACATGCTTTAAGAAATATTCCTGATTATTCGGATAAAGATGTTTTAATGGCGGAAATTCAAACAGAAGGCCGCGGAAGATTTGACAGAAAATGGATTTCTGACAAGCCTGATAACATCTACATTTCTTTTGTCTTAAAACCTGCAATTAAAATCGGAGAAGATTCTTTTTTAAATAATATTCCGCAGTATTTGTCAGTTAAATTATGCGAAGTTTTGGAAACTTACGGAATATCACCGGTAATAAAATGGCCAAACGACGTGCTGGCAGAAAATAAAAACTCCAAAGAGGCAATGCAAGCCAAAACATCAGCAAAGTGCGCACGATTCTCTAAAATTGCGGGAATTCTTGCACAAACCTCTATACGAGGAAATGTTTTTCAGGGGCTTGTACTCGGAATAGGAATAAATTTAAATTTTGAAAAAACAGATATGGAAAAAATTGATCGACCTGCAACTTCGCTTAATTTAATTTTAGAAAAGAAAATAGACCGGGATGAATTTTTAAATAAGCTGCTTAATAAGTTTTTTGAAAATTATGATGAATTTTTGAACACAGGCTTTGATTTTATAAAAGACGATTACGTAAAAAGGGCTTATTTTCTGGATAGTACTATTACGGTTGATTCTTACAAAACCAAAATCAAAGGAATTGCCAAAAGAATTGCAGATGACGGCTCACTTGTCATTTACACTGACGGCAATGAAATAATTGTAAACATGGGAGAAATTTTGGAATTTTAGTTTTATAATAAACCTCATAGGAGTTTTATAAATGATAGATATAAGATGGAAGCAAAGATTTGAAAATTTTGAAAAAGCATATAATCTTTTAAAAGAAGGACTGGATTTAAAAATTGAAAATCTTTCCAATCTTGAAAAAGAAGGTGTAATTCAAAGATTCGAATATACATTTGAACTTGGCTGGAAAACTTTAAAAGATTATTTGGAATATCAGGGAATAAAAGCAAGTATGACACGTGATACCATAAAAGAAGCTTTTGCCGCAAAAATTATTGATAACGGTCAAGCGTGGATTGATATGCTCGAAGACAGAAATTTGACTTCTCATACCTATGATGAAACAAAAACTAATGAAATTTTAGAAAAGATTAATAACTTTTATTTTAAAGAACTAAAGCAAGTTTATAATTATTTAAAAGGTCACTTAGATGAGTGAAAAAGAATTAAGTCAGTTCGGTCTTTCTGAAAGAACAACAAAAATTTTGCTGGAATTTTTTAATAAATTTCCACAGGTTGAGCTTGTAAAAATTTACGGTTCACGGGCAAAAGGAAATTATAAAAAAGAATCTGATATTGACTTTGCTATTTTTGGAAAAGATATAGATTTCAGATTGCAGTCAAAAATTGCAGGTGAAATAGAAGAACTGCCTACTCCGTATAAATTTGACATAACTCATTATGAATCGCTCAAACATTTACCCTTAAAAGAACATATAGACAGGGTCGGAAAAATCTTTTATACGAAAAAAACGCTTTAAGTCCCTTTGCGTATTTCGTATTGTTAATAAATAAATCATTATGTCTTTCCAAAAATTAATGTATACTGTACACTTAATAAATAGACATTCCCCTGAATGACTTATTAGCCAAAATGACTTATAGCCAAAAGGAGAAGATAACAAATGAGTACAATCGAGTATTTGACTGATTCAGAAGAATTTAAAAGTGTAACCTCCGCAGTAAGAACGACTTTACAATCCGCATTTTTCGGAAATAACGTTGAAAAAATCACCACACTGGGAGAAGCTTATAAATTAGCAAAAAACAGCCCCGGTACAGTAGAATTAACAGGAATGCCTGTTTATGAGCCTGAAAAACAGGGTATTCCAAAAGATGCAAATGTGCTTCTTTTTAACGACGGTACAGTTGTTGGAAGATGCTCCGCAGCAAGGGTAATAGTGGGAGAACCGGGTTGCGATCTGGGTGAATTGCTTCCTATTATCAGAGAAGCCGTTTACGGAACAAGATACAAATTAATGTATCATGCCGAATCTTATGTCGGGCTCGATAAAGATTTTATGATTAAAGCACACCTTTTAATTCCCGAAGATTTCGAAAACGTAATGTACAGCTGGCTATTAAACTTCCAGTACATCAATGAACTTTACAGCGAGATGTATAAAGACTCTCGTAAGATTAAAGAAGGGGATATATATCTATTCTCTGATCCTGACTGGACACATCCAGATTATCCATACGGATTAACATTCTTTGATCCAAAAAACAACTGTGCTGCAATTTTAGGGATGAGATATTTTGGCGAACACAAAAAAGGAACTTTAACACTTGGCTGGTGTGCGGCTGCCAGAAACGGCTATGCTTCATGTCATGGCGGCTTGAAAAGATATAATATGACTAATGACAAAAAATATTCTGTGGCGGTTTTCGGGCTTTCCGGTTCGGGAAAATCCACAATTACACACGCAAAGCACGATAATAAATACGATGTAACAGTGCTTCATGACGATGCTTTTATAATAAATGTAAAAGAAAAATATTCCATTGCACTTGAGCCTGCTTATTTTGACAAAACACAGGACTATCCTATGGGCTGCGAAGATAATAAATTTCTTATTACAGTTCAAAACAACGGTGTGGCTGCTGATGAGAACGGAAAACTTTTCATTGTAAGCGAAGATGTCAGAAATGGAAACGGACGCGCAGTCAAATCAAGATTATGGTCGCCAAACAGAGTTGACAGGGTAGATGAACCAATTGATGCGATTTTCTGGCTTATGCAGGATCCCACAATTCCTCCTGTCCTAAAACTCAAAGGATCATCGCTGGGATCGGCAATGGGTGCAACTCTTGCTACGAAAAGGTCTTCCGCGGAAAGATTGGCAGAAGGAGTTGATCCTAACGCTCTTGTAGTTGAACCTTATGCGAATCCGTTCAGGACTTATCCTCTTGAAATGGATTACACAAGATTCAAACAGCTTATTGATGACGGTGTAGATTGCTATATCCTAAATACCGGTTCATTTATGGGCAAAAAAGTACAACCTAAGCATACTCTTGGAATTATTGAAGCAATTGTTGAAGGCAACGCTGATTTCAAAAAATGGGAAAACTTCTCTGATATTGAAATTATGGAGATTGAAGACTTTGATGTAAGTTTCAAAAACGAAGAATATAAACAGCAATTTGTTGCAAGATTGAAAGACAGAATTGACTTTATAAGCTCAAGAGATACAGAAAAAGCAGGATTAGACAAGCTTCCTGCCGACGCGCTTCAGGCTCTTGAAAAAGTTGTTCGGGAAATCAGCATAACAGTCGCTGTATAAAATATTAAATTAAAATAATGTCATTCAAAAAACCATCTTGAGTATAAATATTCAAAGATGGTTTTTTGATTTTAAATACAAGTTATTTTATTAATAAAATAACTATTACACTAAAAATTGATATGAATAAGGAGGCTAAAGCTCCTAAATATATTGGTTTTAAACCTGTTTTTTGCATCGCTGACAAGCTTGTTTCAAGCCCAAGCCCGACCATAGCTGCTGTCATTAAATAATTATCCAAATTAATAAAGCCTTTTGAAATATTTTGCGGAATTATATTCAAAGAATTTATTATTATTACTCCTAAAAACATCAAAACAAACCAGGGAATTGTTATATTTTTAAGACTGAATTTATATGAGTTTTCTTTTTTAGATTCTCTCATGCTTAAAAGAATAGTAACAGGAACTATAAGCAATACTCTTGTCAATTTTACCACAGTAGCCAGAGTTCCTGCCTGATTTGAAGCAGCAAAGCCGGCGGCTACTACCTGTGCTACTTCATGAATTGAACTTCCCGTCCATAAAGAATAAAAAATTGTATTCAAATGAAAAACATGAAATCCAATCGGATATAAAAGCATAAATACTGTTCCAAAGATTGTTACTATACCAACGGCAAATGCGACATCATCTTCGTTTTCTGATTTTGTAACTGCGTTTACTGCAACTATTGCCGAAGCTCCGCAGATAGAAGTCCCTGCTCCGATAAGAATTGATAAACTGCGTGATATATTTAACTTTTTTCCAAGATACCTTGTAAAAATCAAAGTGACTGAAGTTATTACAAGAATGATTATTGCCGCCTTAAATCCCAGTTTAGACACTTCTAAAAGGCTTAGCTTAAAACCGAGTAAAATTATTGCAAGCCTTAATACTTTTTTAGAGCAGAGTTTAATTCCTTCGTTCATGCTCTCTTGAACGCCAAAAGTATTTTTTATAAACATCCCGAGAAGTATTGCTATAATAATCGCACTCAAACTCAAGCTTTTAACAATATGAATATTTTGAATATAAACAGCTAAAATTGTCAGCAAAACTACTAAAATTAAGCCATTAAGATATTTTTTTATTTTCATATTTGTTCCTTTTTTATATATATTATCGATTTATTCAAAAGTAAGAGTTAATCCTACACCGACTTCTTTTATGGCAGCAATTTTAGACAATTCGATTTTTGTATTTAAATCCACGCAATGACAGGCATATAAGTTTTTGGGATTTATCATTTTCATAAAATTTAAAGTCTCAGATAATATTTTGTCTGAAGGATTTAAGAGATGAAACCCTCCAATAACACAGTAAATTCTGTCATCGTCACAAGTTTCGATTGCCTGCTCAATAATATTACATATTCCCGAATGCGAACATCCTGTAATAATAACAAGTCCTTTTGGGGATTTATAAACCAATGCCGAATCTTCCATCAAATAATCATCTTGCAGCCCATTAATCAAAATCTGTCCGCAAGGAGTTTTATTTTCATAGTCATTACGCCTTTTTATTTCACCCAGAAACACAAGTTTTTCACTTATCCATAAAGGGGTTGTCGATAAATTCAAGTTAAAATATTCAGAAAGAGTGTCTTGAGAAAATTTTAATCCTATATCTTCATATTCTTTATGTCTTTTGGGTATAAAAGTTGACGGATGAGAAATAAGCTCGGGTGAACTTACTTTCGAAGATTTATCTTTTAAAATTTTTAGTAAAAATTTTAATCCCCATGTATGGTCATTATGCCCATGTGATAACACCAGAGAATCTATTTGAGTTAAATCTATGCCCATTTTTATAATATGCCGTAGAAATCGGACAGAAAAAAATATAAGTTATCATCCTTTCA
>JBAWVS010000069.1 GCA_037147175.1 bacterium | reverse complement strand
AAGAATTAAGTTAAAAAAACTTTATCCTAATAAATTAAATTAACAATGCACTAGTCTTTATTATTAAATGGACAAATGATTCATTTCACTCAGCATGACAAAAAAGTCCTCTCAACATGAAAGAATGTTTTATTTATGCTTTTTTAGATCTAAATTCTTAAATATTTTCTGACGGAAATAAAGCTTCCGAGTGAACCTACAAAAATACCCATCGTCATAAGCACAACAACTACTAAATTTGTAAAAATCGGGGGTTCTCCCATGTTAAAAAACTGAATCATAGACAAAATATAATTTTCGAGAATTCTTAGAGGAATTATAGAAATAATCGCACCGCAAAACCCGTAAAAAGAACCTTGAAGAATATAAGGCGCTCTGATATACCAGTTTCCTACGCCCATCATCCGCATTATTTCAATTTCTTCACTTCTTGATTGAATTACAAGATGGATAGTATTGTTAATAATAGATAAAGTCAGCCCGCCAAGAACCAGAAGCACAACAAATGTTGCAAGGCTGGTCATATCACCGACTTTAATGATTTTTTCCACAATATCTCTCGCATACTGAATACTTTCCACAAATGGCATGTTTTTAACTTTTGTTACCACATATTCGATTTCGGCCTGATTTTTAACTTTTAAACGCAAAGTATCCGGCAAAGGGTTTTTTATATCGGGCACATCCATTTCCTGTTTAAGCTTTTCCCATGCCTGTTCTCTGGGAATGACTTTTATTTCTTTAATATTGCCTATTTTAAATATTTCGGTTTTTGCCGTTTCAGTATTGTAACCCTGCTTTAAATAAACTGAAACTTCGAGTGAATCGCCAAGATGCTCGACAAAATCAGAAATTGCAAGACTGGTTCTGAATAAACAACCAAAAATACTTAATATCGCAGCCATTGTCGTTATTATTATAAGATTCATCCATCTGGTTCTTTGGATACCTTTGAATGTTTCAGAAACAACTCTTTTAATTATTCTTATGTCTGCATTAAAGTGTGACATCGATTTTACCTTTACTCATAAGTTCCTTCATTAATATCTCTTATGACTTTTCCGTTTTCAAGAGTAATAACTCTCTTTTTAAAATGGTTTACCATTTCTTTATCGTGGGTAGCAAGTAATACTGTAGTTCCACGATTATTAACCTGCTCAAGAATTTCCATAATTTCCATACTGGTTTGAGGATCGAGGTTCCCTGTAGGCTCATCCGCAATTAATAAAGGCGGCCCGTTGACTATAGCCCTTGCGATACCTACTCTTTGCTGCTCTCCTCCGGAAAGCTGCGAAGGAAAAGCGTCAAGCCTGTCAAAAAGACCTACTATCTTAAGTGCTCCTGAAACTCTTTTATTTATTTCTCTGTCGCTCATTCCGAGCGCTCTTATGACAAAAGCAACGTTATCAAAGACGTTTTGTTGGGGTAACAGTTTGAAATCCTGAAATACTATACCCATACGTCTTCTTAAATAGGGAATTTTGTTATCCGGAAGTTTTGATACGTCCACACCGCCAATTAAAACCTGTCCGCGTGTGGGTTTTTCTTCTCTATAAATTAAGCGCATTATAGTGGATTTACCTGCTCCGCTTGTTCCGGTCAGAAAAATAAATTCTCCCACCTTTATATGCAGGTTTACAGTGTCCAGCGCTCTTTGTGTTCCATATACTTTGATTGTATTTCTAAATCTTATCATTGTTCTTCTAGCTATAGCCGACTGTTGTTGATTACATCCCGTTTCCTAAAATCCATCCGACAGGCATAAAAAGCCTGTTTTTTGAAAATTAAACTCATTTCAGTATATTATAAAAATAAAATTTTTTGATATTGAAAGATAACTAATTAGCCATGGCAATTTAATCGTCTTAAAAAATTTTATTTATTTTTAACTAATTTTATCGCTTCACTTACAAATTTTTCTGCTGTTAATCCATATTTTGCCATTAACTCGTCAGATTTTCCACTTTGTCCGAATTTATCTCTTACGCCGATTCTTTTAACGGGAACAGGAAAAGTTTCAGACAAAAATTCACATACAGCACCGCCAAGACCGCCTATTATGGAATGATTTTCAACTGTCATAACAGCTTTTGTTTTTTGCGCACTTTGAAGAATCGTTTTTTCATCCAGAGGTTTAATTGTTGAAACATTTATAACTTCAGCAGAAATTCCTTGTTGCTCAAGCAATTCAGCACATTTTAAGCACTCAACTACTGTTTCTCCGTATGAAGCTAATGTTAAGTCTTTACCTTCTCTTAATATATGCGCCTTCATGTCAAATTTATATTCGGATTCCTCAAATAATTCAGGCAGATTAGGTCTTGGAATCCTGAGATAAACAGGACCTTTATATTCAGCGGCAAATCTTACGGCTGCTTTTACTTCAATACTGTCAGCAGGAGCTATTACCAGCATATCAGGCAATACTCTCATCAGGCAAATATCTTCCAGAGCCTGATGGCTTGCACCATCTTCACCAACTGTTAAACCGCCATGAGTTCCTACTATTTTTACGTTAAATTTAGGATATGCAATAGAATTTCTTACCTGTTCCCATGCCCTGCCTGATGCAAATATGGCAAATGTGCTTATAAACGGGATTTTTCCCGCTGAAGCAAAACCTGCTGCTGTTGCTACAGCATCCTGTTCCGCTATCCCCATATTAAAAAATCTTTCAGGACAAGCATTTTTGAAAATTATTGTTTGGGTAGATTTAGACAAATCACAATCTAATACGACAATATCAGGGTTATTTTTCCCTAATTCCGCAAGAGTTTCACCGTATGCAACCCTGAGCGAACTGATTTTTGTTTTATCGGTAATCATTTTTTATTTTCCCTTTTTAAACGGACTTTAATTCATCAATAGCTCTATTGAACTCATCTTCGCTCGGGGCTTTGCCATGCCAGCCGGCATTATTTTCCATAAAGGAAACCCCTTTGCCTTTAATTGTATTGGCAATTATCACAACCGGAGAAGCTTTCTGGCTTCCCAACAAAGAAGCTTTCTGATAAGCTTCATAAATTTCCTGATAATCATGACCGTTGGTTTCGATTACTTCCCAACCAAATGCTCTCCATTTATCAGCAAGAGGCTCAAGCCCCATAACATCTTCTGTATCACCGTCAATCTGGAGTCTATTTCTGTCAATAATGGCAACTAAATTATTAAGCTTATAATGATTGGAAGTCATGGCGGCTTCCCATATCTGACCTTCCTGAAGTTCGCCATCACCTAAAAGAACAAATACTTTTGCGGGATTTTTATCAAGTTTTAAGGAAAGAGCGATTCCGTTTGCAAGAGAAAGCCCCTGTCCTAATGAGCCTGACGGAACTTCAACTCCCTGAACATATTCATTATTGGGATGACCCTGCAATTTTGCGCCTAATTGTCTGAAATTATCAATTTCTGTGGGGCAAAAGTAGCCAAATTCACATAAAACACTGTATAAAGCAGCAGAAGCATGACCTTTTGAAAGGATAAATCTGTCTCTTTTCTTCCATTCATTATCTTCTTTCCATTGAGGAGAAAGTTTCATTATTTTTTTATAAAGAATAAGAAGCAGGTCAATAGATGAAAGTGCGCCTCCGGGATGACCTGATTGCGCTTTGTAAACCATTGTTAAAGCTCTTTTTCTGAGATTTTTAGATATTGATTCTAACTCTCGAAGTTCTTCTTCGTTGAACTTTTTTGTTTGTTCCATATCAGTACTCTTTTCTTGATTGCTTTCTTTGGCTCGGTACATGTTCTTGATTTAGATTATAACCTGCTTAAAAAAATGTGAAAAGTTATGTAACAAAAAAGCATGATTTTCCTTGATATTGTTTTTATATTAATAAGGACGAGGTTTAATCAAGGGAAAAGAGGAAAAACATGTCAGACGTAAAATTAAAAACTTATACCGTTCAAAGTGGCGATAATCTCTGGAAAATTGCAAAAAAACAGGGTATTAAACAAAAAGATATAAACTTTTGGGGACAAAAAATCGCTAAACAGAACAATATTGAAAATTTAAATAAAATAAATGTCGGTCAACAAATTTTGCTTGATACAAATGAGACCTCTTCAACTCAAGATAATTCTCTTTCGCATATTTCCAAACCTGAAAATACTAAATCAGCAGCGCTTGTGTCAGAACATAAAACAAAAGGACTCATACCGCAAAATCCTGCTGAAAAAACTCCTCAGCCGGGTAAAAAATATTTTATTTTTATAGATGCAGCAGGGAAGGATATTCAGCAAGGAAATATTGACGGCAAAGCTTTTACAGAGAATATTGCCGGAAATGCTGATAATAAAATAATTTTAAAACTGCCTACAAAAAAACAAGTCTTAGATACGATAAAATCAACTGTTTCAAAAATTAAACCCGAAGATGAATTAAGTGTTGCCTATAGAGGACATGGCATACAGAGAGGCTTAGGTTACGAAGGAGTTAATGATCCAAGAGAAGGGTTATATCTTTCTAATAAAGAATGTATTGCAGATAATGAACTTGCAACAGCTTTCAAAAAAATGCCAAAAAATTCAAATCTGGTATTTATGGCTGATGCTTGCAAGTCAGGAGGACTGTTTACTGGAAAAGATGATTTAAAAGCTGTCACAGCAAAACAGGGAATTAATTTTATAGGTCTTGCCAGTGCTAGCGATACTCAAAAAGCATCTTCATTTAATAGTCTATTACGCACAGTTGATGATTTATTTAAGAATCCAGTACGTACAATTTTTTCTTTCTTCCAGCATAACCAAAATTCAATTACAGGCGAATCCTTAAAAAAAGCGGTTACGGGCAAACATTTTATTTTTTGGGATGAAGGCGGAGCCTCAAAAAAAGCGGTTACGGGTAAACATTTTTGGGATGAAAAATTATTCAATAGTGAACTTCAATTTACAAGCAATATGAGTGATGAGAAACTCAAACATTTTGAAATATAGATAGTTAAATCAATACTCTTTTCTTGATTTTTCTTTTAAAATGACTGTTCTTATAATAAATAAAGGTAATGCGGGAAACATCCTGCTAAATCTCGACGGTTGTTTAATTAATCTGTACAACCATTCCAATCCAAATATTCTAAAAATTACAGGAGCTCTTTTTACTTTTTTGGCCCAAACATCAAAACTGCCTCCAACTCCTATCATAGTTGTGTGAGGAAGAATTTTTCTGTACCGGTCAATAATATATTCCTGTTTTGGTGCGCCTAATGCCACCAAAAGTAAATGAGGATTTAATTCTTTTAGTTTATCTGTTATTTCCGGCATGTCATTTTCGGAAAAATATCCGCTGCGTGCATAAACAATATTTATTTCAGGATATTTCAGCTTTAATTCTTTTTGAAGCGACTCTATTACTTCTTGGGTTGCCCCTAAAAAAGCTACTTTATAATTATTTTGAGAGCATCTTTCTATTAGTGCTTCAGAAAATTCTATTCCCGCAAGTTTTTTTATATTAAACCCGAGCCTTCTTAAAGCAAGCTCCATGCCGGTGCTGTCAGGAATAACAAGTTCGGCTTTTTTTATTATAACGTCAAGTTCAGGATTTTTTTCGGAAGCAAGTATGATTTCAGGGTTTATTGTAACCACATGAATCCCTTTATCTGCTTTCATGAAATCTTCTGCAATATCCAATGCTTCTTTTTTTGTCACTAAATCCACAGGATAGCCTAAAACACAGGCTCTTTTTTGTTTATGTTCAATTTTATCATTTATATTATTCAATTTATTTTTCCCGCTCCTGCCAAATAAATATTTTAGTCCATAATTATAGTATTAAGCAATAAAATAAAGCTATCTTTGCAGATTTGAGATTTTTTGTCAGAAAATTCTTTTAAATCCTGCCTTATTTTTTCATGATTTGATATTAATTCATCAAGTTTAAGAATAAAATTATCTTTATTTTTATTGATAGAGTTTATATTAATGAAAGGCATTTTTGATTCCAGCGCAAGACTTGTAACTTTAGGATCATAAGATAAAGCCAGCGTCGGCACATTAAAATTAGCAGAAATAAGACAGGCATGAAATCTCATTCCGATAAGATAATCAAGATTTCCAATTAAATTTATACTTTGATCTACGGTTAGACCTGAGAAAATCCTTAATTCCGACTTTAAATTTTTCTTTAACAGGATATCTTTGAATTTTTGCATAATCTCCAGATCATGAGAGTCCTGGAGAGAAATCAAATTAATACAATTTCTTTCATCATTAAATTTTTTACTTATTATATTTGCAATAACATTTATATTTTTGTCTGTAAGCGTTTTCCATGCTCTTAACTGCAATCCGATGTTTATTTTATCAGATTGTAAAAGTTTCTCTTCCGTTGAAATCTCAAGACTCCAGGCAGGATCTGTACCTAAAACAGAGCTGACTCCAAGTTTTTTTAAAAAACTCTGGCTTTCTCTATCCCTAACAGTTATCAGGTCAACATTATTAAGCACAAATCCTGTTAAAATCCTTGCCATTATAGTTTTTATCGGACCTACACCTTGTGCAAATATTATTGTTTTTTGATTAAAATATTTTGCGAGAAAAATTAAACCTAAATAATAGAGCAAACTTCTGGAACTGGTTGCATTCTGGAGAAGACTGCCTCCTCCGCTTATAAATACATCATAGGTTCTCATTCTTTTTATAATTTCTCTTGAATTGAATCTATGAATCGAATCTACTGCATAAATTTTTCTTGTTTTTATCGGATTATTTGAAATTACTGTTATTTTTGGATTAACAAGATGTTTTTTTAATTCGGAAACAATAACGTGCAAAATCGCATCGTCTCCAAAATTATCAAAACCGTAATATCCGGAAATTAAAATCTTTTTCATTTTTTACAATTACCCGAAATTTTTAGCTGAGTGAACAAACTCACAATCTTTTTTTATTTGAATTTTTAACTCATCTAAAGAATCGAATTTTTTTTCATTTCTTATTCTTCTGAGAAAAAAAACATCAATAATTTTGCCGTAAATATCTTCGTCAAAATCAAGAATATGCGCTTCCACCAGATCTTTTTTAAGATCGCCGATAGTTGGTCTTTTGCCAACATTAATTACTGCATGATAAACCTTTGAGTCAATTTTAACAAGACCTGAATATACTCCTTCCAACGGAAGAATTAATTCATCAGGGATAGAAAGATTGGCAGTAGGAAAGCCCAGCGTCCTGCCCAAATGTTGACCGTGAATTATTGTACCTTTTAATTTAAAAGATCTGCCCAAAAACTTTGCTGCAAGATCAACTTCACCTTTTAACAGAAATTTTCTTATCGCTGAGCTGCTTACAACATGGCTGTCAATTTTAACAGGAGAAACTACACCTACTTCATAACCGTATATTTTGCTGTATTCCTCAAGGAATTTGCCGTTTCCCTGCTCATTATGCTCATCAGAAGAATCCGTTTGCTTATGTTTGCTGCTTTGCTGACCAAATCTATGATTATAGCCGATTGTAATGCTTTTTGCATTCAAACAGCCGATTAAAACATTTTCCAGATACTCTTTAGCTGTCATTTTTGCAATATTTTCATTAAAATCAAGCACAATAGCTGCCTGAACTCCCAGACTCTCAAAAAGTTCGAGCCTTTCTTCCAGAGAAATAATAATATTTTGGGGAGATTTGGAAATAACATGACGGGGATGTTTTGAGAATGTTACAACGGCACTGGTTGTTCCGAGTTCTTGAGCTTTTTTAACAGCCTTAAGAATAACTTTTTGATGCCCTAGATGCACCCCGTCAAAAACACCGAGTGCAAGACAGGAAGATTCCAGCAAATTTTCTTTTATTTCTCGAAAAACGAGCAACTCTTAACCGCCTTATTAAAGAATTTTATAAATACCCTGATTTAGATTATAGTATAAATTTCAATTATGAGCTTTTTAATGATTAAACCTCAATTACAAAATAATCAAAACTGCAATTACAGGTGGTCTTTAAGAATTGCATAAGATTATGATTTTTTAAAATATTATGATACTGTTTGTTTCTTTGATGTAATATATTAAAGTCTTGAATTTAAAATTTCAAAAAAAGGATAAATGTATAGTGTACGATGTAGCTATTGTTGGGGCAGGACCTGCGGGAATTTTTTCCGCACTTGAAGTTATTAAGCTTAAACCGGACTGGAAAGTGGCAATTTTCGAAAAAGGTCCGAAAATCACCGAAAGAAAATGCTTAACCAGAAACGGATACAAATGTCCTCCGTGCAAAACCTGTAATTTGCTTTGCGGATGGGGCGGAGCAGGAGCTTTTAGTGACGGCAAACTTACTTTAACTCCTGATGTGGGCGGAAATCTTCTTGATTATATGGACAGAAAAGTTCTTGAAGATTTAATTTCTTATACAGATAACATTTATCTAGAACATGGCGCTACGGAAACCGTTTACGGTGCGAATTCGGATATAATTTCCGACATTGAAAGACGCGCAACTCTGGCGGAATTAAAACTTATATATTCTCCTATAAGACATCTTGGAACAGAAAGAAGTCTTGCTGTTCTTGACAGTATGTACCAAAAAGCTGTCAAAGAAGGTGCTGAAGTTTATCCAAATGAAGTGGCCGAGTCTTTAATAGTTGAAAATTCCGAAGTAAAAGGATTTACAACAAATAAAGGGCAGAAAATATTTGCGAAATACGTAATTATTGCACCGGGAAGAGTTGGCGCAGAATGGCTTACGCAAGAATTAGGCAATCTGGGAATACCGCTTGAAAATAATGCAGTAGACGTAGGTGTAAGAGTAGAACTTCCTGCTCCTGTAATGGAAGAACTTACAGATAAACTTTATGAAGTAAAACTTATCTATAATGCACCGACTTTTGGCGATGACGTAAGAACTTTTTGCATGAATCCTCATGGAGAAGTCGTTTGCGAAAATTATGAAGGAATAACCACAGTTAACGGTCATAGTTGGGCAAATAAAAAAACAAAAAACACTAATTTTGCTCTCCTTGTGAGTAAAAAATTCACAGAACCTTTTAATGAGCCTATAGCTTACGGTCAGCATATAGCAAGACTCGCTAATATGTTAGGCGGCGGGCTGCTTGTTCAAAGATTCGGAGATTTGCTTGACGGAAGAAGATCTACCCCTGAAAAAATAAAACAGGGAACTGTTGAACCGACTTTTAAAGATGCTGTTCCTGGTGATTTGAGTCTTGTCTTGCCTTACAGACACTTGACCAGCATAATTGAAATGATTCAGGCTCTTGATAAAATAGCTCCCGGTGTTGCATCAAGATACACGCTTCTTTACGG
>JBAWVS010000068.1 GCA_037147175.1 bacterium | reverse complement strand
AGCTGTTTCTGTTGAATCTTTTTTATGGGCACATGAATCATTTTGGCTTGTTGGCCTTGTTGGCGTTGAATATACCGGATCAGTTGTCTCAGTTGCCTTTTGAGAATCAAAAGGACTCCAATTATCAGATCTGGAAGCTGTTTCTGTTGAATCTTTTTTATGGGCACATGAATCATTTTGGCTTGTTGGCGTTGAATATACCGGATCTTGATATTTAGAATGATGTTTATGCGGATATTTTTGACATTGATTATAGTCTTGATTGTATCCTTGATTATAACTTTGGCTTTGAGGGGCTTGATATTGTTGATAATCGCTTGAGCCAAAGGAACCTAATAAACTTTGTAATATATTTGAAAACATATTGTTCGTTGATGGGTATTGAGAGAATGGATTGGAAAACTGATTTTGTTGTTGAAAAGGTGAAAAACCAGAGTTACCTGAATTTCCATAACCTTGGAATTGGGAGAATGGATTAGAAAACTGATTTTGTTGCTGAAACGGTGAACAGCCAAAATTGCTCCTATCGCCAAAACCTTGGAATTGAGAAAATGGATTAGAAAACTGATTTTGTTGCTGAAACGGTGAACAGCCAAAATTGCTCATATTGCCAAAACCTTGGGATTGAAATAATGAATTTCCGAATTGATTTTGTTGTTGAAAAGGTGAACAGCCAAAGTTACCGAGACCCTGGTTTGAAAATAATGAATTTTCAAATGAATTTGATTGTGATGAAATCAGTAAAAGAAAGGCTTCAGAACTTGTTGAACTTGTTGTGTTTGGCTGATAATAATTAGAAAAAAACTTGTTTAACATAAACGTAGTCTCCTATTTCCTTACTTATTTAAAATTGATATATTTGATATATACTTATGATATATTAAAAACATTTATTTCTTTTAAATTGCTTAGTTTTTTGCTATTGTTACAATACTTAACATTTTTATATCAAAAATTAAGAATTGAATAAATATTTTTTTAATAAAAAATATTTAAATTGTATAATATCTTTGTAATAGGGTTGAAATTAAGGAAACAAAAAGTGGGATATAAAATTTTATCTAAAAACAAATTGAGTGAAAATCTCTATGAAATAATTGTAGAAGCGCCTTATGTTGTCAAAAATGCAAAAGCAGGACAATTTATAATATTAAGAGTGGACGAAAAAGGAGAAAGAATTCCTTTAACTATTGCTGATATTAATAAAGAAAAAAACGAATTAACCATAGTATATATGGCGGTTGGTCATACTACAAAAAAACTTGCCCAACTTGAGTCAGGCGAAGAAATATTAGATTTGGTGGGTCCTCTAGGACTTCCTACTCATATTAAAAAGCACGGCACAGTTATTTGTGTTGCAGGCGGTTATGGTGCAGCACCCGCTTATTTAATTGCGAAAGCCTATAAAGATGCAGGAAATAAAGTTTATATGATTATAGGTACACGAACGGAAAGTTTGATTTTTTGGGAAGATAAAATGAAAACAGCCTGTGATGAACTGTTTATAACGACAGATGATGGTTCAAAAGGCCGAAAAGGCTTTGTAACCGACCAATTAAAAGATATTATTAAAAATGAACAGGTTGATACAGTTATGGCAATAGGTCCTATTCCTATGATGAAAGCAGTTGCCGAACTGACAAAAACCGAAAACATACCTGCTATTGTAAGCATGAACCCTATTATGGTAGACGGTACAGGAATGTGCGGTTCATGCAGGCTTACTGTCGACGGAAAAGTTAAATTTGCATGCGTTGACGGACCTGATTTTGATGCGCATAAAGTTGATTTTAATGAGATTATTCAGCGCGGACAAATTTATAAAGAAATAGAAAAATCTACAGAACACAAATGCAATCTTGAAAAACAGGCTGACAATCTTTAATCAACTGAAATATTGATTTTGTTCCATTCAAAATCCTTGTTAACAGGACTTTTTAACTCATTAATCGCATCAGCAACATAAGGTAGATGAGTCATTCCGACCAAAACAGTTGTTACCCCTCTTGTAGCTCTTAATGTTCTAATTGCCATATTACTAAGTCTTGTTGTCGTTGCAAGCTCAGGTGCTAAAGCAGTTAATTTGGATTTAATATCAGCAGTAAATTTCAGATATTCGTTATCCCAATAAGCGCTGATAAAACTAAAAAGCTTACCTATTTTGAATGTACAACTAAATAAATCCATTTCAAATTCTTCATTTTTCAATGAATTATTTTTAATAAAATTTTTGTAGTAATGAAATCTTGGTAAAAAATGCTGATTAAGAGCATTCTTCCAGTGAAAAATGTCATTATAACTTGACCAACTGTCTTTTAGTTCTTCAAATACAAACAGGCTATGCGTTATCTCATTTGAGATTTCATCACTTACATATAATTTTAATTTTTGAAGTATAGATTTTTCAAGTTTATTAATGTTTTCTAATTCAGTATTAATAATATCTGCCGTTGGAATTACTGGAATTATCGGTTCTGCAAGTTTAATTAATTTGTTGTTTAAAATTGCATTCAAAGGTCTGTTAATTAACACTCCTAATTTTTTATTTACGGCTAAATCGAGCAAAGTCATATTATTAGATTGATTAGCTCTTAAAGCGGCATCTTTTTCAAAAATATTCATAGGAAATTCAATCACACTAAAATGATTTTCTGCAGAAATTTCTTCCGCAATAGAAATTACTTTATCAAGAGAAGTGAATTCATATGCATCGGCATCATTAGGGAACGTATTTGAACTTACACCATAGTGCCTAATTCGTCCTTTTTGAACTTCTTTTTCTAAATACTCAAAAGCTTTTTTGATTCTTGCATAGTAAGTTTTTCTTGCCGTTTCTTTATCAATATTATTATTTTTAGCCCACTTTAGATAATATTCAGGGTTATGAAGAAGATAAACATCTATAGTTTTTAGATTTAAACGCTCAAGGCTTCTTGTTATCTGATCATCTAAAAATTCTGCGTGGATGCAATGTTCCAGACCTTCTTCATATTCTACAAGGTCTTTAAACGGGAAATTTTCATCTTTTCTTTCCTGACTTAAAATATAATTTTCTCCTTGAATATAGCCGCCTTTTGTAACAACTACAACTGATTCTCTAGAAAGTAAATTTGCATTGATAATTTCTGTTAAAACTTCGCCAATAAGCAATTCTGAATTGCCGTCAGTATAAGTTGAGCTTGTATCAATCAAATTTACTCCTGATAATAAAGCTTTTTTGAGTGCATCTCTGTTTAATGGCGATCTTATGTCAATTCTATAACTTCCAAAGCCAATCTCTGAAACTAATAATCCTGTTTTCCCAAGTGAATTATATTTTAATTCAGTAAATTTATCTGAAAATAATTTTGTTCCATTTATAGATGCAAAGGCGTTTATAGTCATATATTTAAAATTTCCTCAAAATTTATTAATAAATTTTAGTATAACAGCAGGTTTATTTTAAACAAAGTGGTTTAATATAGCTATTTATATCATCATATGTGAGCTTTTCATTATTTTTCTTTGTTTTAAGTGCTACAGTATATGCTCTTGCAGTATCAAGTGAAGTAAAGCAAGGAACTTTATATTGCTCTGCGCATGTCCTCAGCTTAAATCCGCATCTTTCTGTAACTTTACCTATAGTTGGAGTATTTATAACAATATTTACATCGTTGTTTTTAATCATCGAATGTATATTATCAAAGTCGAATTTATCGACTTCCTTAACATCAAGACCTTTGTTTCTCAGGAATTTAGCTGTTAATTGTGTTGCGATTACTTTAAAACCCAGATTTTTGAATTCGCTAACAATTTCAAATGCTTCTTCTTTATCATTATTTTTTACAGAAACAAGAATATTGCCGCTTTCGGGGAAAGTATAGCCGGCACCCTCAAAGGCCTTAACAAGCGCTTTTTCATAAACTGTATCTATCCCTAGAACTTCACCTGTTGATTTCATTTCAGGAGTAAGCGCAGTGTCGACATTTGTAAGTTTCTGAAAAGAAAATACAGGAGCTTTTACGGCAATTAAGCTTGTGTTTGGCAATAATCCTGTTCCATAAGTCAAATCTTTAAGTTTTTCTCCGAGAATTACTTGTATTGCAATATTTACCATAGGAATTTTGGTCACTTTACTCAATATAGGCACTGTTCTTGATGCTCTTGGGTTTACTTCTATTACAAAAACATCATCGCCTTTAACCACATACTGCACGTTCATTAACCCGATAACCTGTAAAGCCTTTGCCAGCTTTTTTGTGTAGCAGATAATTTTGTCAAGAACACCTTGAGAAATGGTTTGCGAAGGATAGACGCAGAAACTGTCGCCTGAGTGTACGCCCGTTCTTTCGATATGTTCCATTATCCCTGGAATTAAGATGTCATCTTTGTCAGAAATTGCGTCTACTTCAATTTCTTTTCCGTTTATATACTGATCAATAAGAATTGGGTGTTCTGATGATAGAGCAACAGCTTCTTTTACGTATTTTGTAAGCTCTTCATCAGAATAAACTATTTGCATAGCCCTTCCTCCTATAACGTAAGAAGGTCTGACTAATACAGGATAACCAATGTCACCCGCAGTTTTAATAGCATCTCTAAGAGTAGTTACTGCTGCGCCTTTGGGTTGGGGGATTTTTAATTCTGTGAGAAGTTTTTCAAAAAGTTCCCTATCTTCTGCCATATCGATTGATTCTACAGAAGTACCAAGTATTTGAACTCCTCTTGTTAAGAGTTTTGGGGCTAGATTTATTGCAGTTTGCCCGCCAAATTGAACGATTACACCTTTTGGCATTTCTTTTCTTATTACGTTGAAAACATCTTCTATAAATAAAGGCTCAAAATAAAGTTTATCAGATGTATCAAAGTCTGTACTGACTGTTTCAGGGTTATTATTAATGATTATAGACTCATAGTTAGCCTGTTGAATTGCCCATGCTGCGTGAACAGAGCAGTAATCAAATTCTATTCCCTGTCCTATTCTTATCGGACCGGAGCCAATTACTATAATTTTTTGATTTTTACTGATTATATTTTCATCTTCATCTTCGAAAGTTGAGTAATAGTAAGGGGTATAAGACTCAAATTCAGCCGCACAAGTGTCTACCATTTTGTAAACAGGATAAAGATTGTGCGCTCTTCTGAGTGTATCTAGCTTTGCCAGAGATTCTTTGGACAAATCCTGTATTTCGTAGTCGGTAAATCCCATCGTTTCAGCTCTTTTGAGCAAATCAATAGTCATTTGTTCTGTTTGGAGCCTGTTTTCAACAATTATTATATTATTTATTTTGTTAAGAAACCATTTATCGATTTTTGTTATGATATTTATTCTTTTAACAGAAATCCCTTTTCTTAAAGCTTCTGCAACAACAAAAATTCTTTCATCATCGCAAGTTTCAAGTCTTTTTAATAAATCATCCTTTGAAAGCATTGTAATATGTGGTTTTCTTAAACCTGTATCATTGCCTTCGAGTGATATTACGGCTTTTAAGAAAGAACTTTCAAAGTTTCTGTCAATAGCCATTACTTCGCCGGTTGCTTTCATCTGTGTTCCCAGCTTTCTGTTGGCATAAGAGAACTTGTCAAAAGGCCATTTGGGGATTTTAACAACTATATAATCAAGTGATGGTTCAAAAGAAGCTTTTGTCTTTCTTGTAACATAGTTTGGTATTTCGTGAAGGTTAAACCCCACTGCAATTTTTGCTGCAATTTTTGCAATAGGATAACCTGCAGCTTTTGAAGCAAGAGCTGATGACCTGCTTACTCTCGGATTTACTTCTATAACGCAGTAGTCAAGAGATTCAGGATTTAATCCAAACTGAACATTGCATCCGCCTTCTATTTTTAAGGCTTTAATAATTTTTATTGCAGAAGACCTTAACATCTGGTATTCTTCATCTCTTAAAGTTTGAGAAGGTGCAACTACAATGCTGTCTCCTGTGTGAATCCCGACAGGATCAAGATTTTCCATATTACAAATGACTATACAGGTGTCATTTGAGTCTCTCATTACTTCGTATTCAATTTCTTTCCAACCTGCTATGCTTTTTTCAAGTAAAACCTGATTAATTCTACTGTGAAGCAGCCCTGTATGGAGAGTTTCTTTCAATTCGTATTTATTTGAAGCAATGCCGCCACCGGTTCCGCCCAGCGTATAAGCAGGTCTGACAATAATCGGATATCCGATTTTTTCGGCAAATTTAAGTCCTTCTTCAATGTTATCAACAATAGTGCTTGGAGGAATCGGTTCTCCGATTTCTTCCATAAGTTTTTTAAAGCATTCTCTGTCTTCAGCTTTTTTTATTGTATCTAAAGATGTGCCCAGGAGTTTAACGTCAAATTTATCAAGAATACCTGCTTCTTGTAACTCTATAGCTAGATTTAAACCTGTTTGCCCTCCCATAGTAGGGAGTAATCCGTCCGGTTTTTCTTTTTCTATTATATAACTGAGTGCATTAACAGTTAGAGGTTGTATATACACTCTATCAGCAATGTTATCATCAGTCATGATTGTGGCAGGGTTGCTGTTAACAAGAATTACTTCAAATCCTTCTTCTTTAAGCGCTTTACAAGCTTGTGTTCCTGCATAATCAAATTCAGCAGCCTGTCCAATGATTATCGGGCCTGAACCTATTACTAATATTTTATTTAATGAATTATTTTTTGGCATTTGTTAATCCAATCTCTTTATCCACTCACTGAAAATAGAATTTGCATCCAACGGGCCGGGACCGGCCTCAGGATGAAACTGAACTGTATTTATGTTGAATTGTTCACTGCAAAAACCTTCTACAGTATCATCATTCACGTTAATATGCGTAATTTGAACAGTCTTTGGCAAATTTTCTTTTGAAACGGCATATCCATGGTTTTGTGCTGTCATATAAACTTTATTTGTCCTTAAATCAATGACAGGATGGTTGCTTCCTCTGTGTCCGAATTTTAGTTTGTAAGTATTTGCTCCTAAAGCGAGCGCTAAAATCTGGTGCCCCAGACAAATTCCAAATAACGGCATTTTTCCTATAAGCTCTTTTGTTGTGTTAATTGTTTCTTTAACGGCCTGTGGATCTCCAGGCCCGTTAGAAAGCAGTACTGCATCAAACTCAGATGTTAATAAGGTTTTAGAATCAATATCAAAAGGAAACACATGGACTTCACATCCAAGCTTAGTGAGGTGTTTAACTATGCCATTTTTAACTCCGAGGTCAATAAGTCCTATTTTGTATTTTTTATCATTTTGAGAAGGAAGCTCAACATGCGAATCTTTGGAAGATACCTGTTTAACCACGTCAGAAGGGAAAATATGCTGTTTCAGCAGGCTTTTAATTTCTTCATCAGGCTTCTGTGTTGTAATTACGCAGTTCATAGCACCTGATATACGTATTTTTTTTGTCAGCCTTCTTGTATCAACACCTGAAACACAAGGAATATTTTGCTCTTTTAAATAATCAGAAAGGTTTTTTGTACTTTTCCAGTTGCTTTCCATCTCACAAAGCTCTTTTACAATAAATCCTTGAACCTGAATTCTTTTAGACTCAACATCTTCATCGCAAATGCCGTAATTTCCTATAAGCGGATACGTCATTACAACTGTTTGACCTGCATAAGACGGGTCGGTCAATATTTCTTGATAGCCGCTCATTCCTGTATTGAAACAAATCTCACCGAACGAAGTTATATCTGCACCGCAGGAATTCCCTTCAAATATTGTTCCATCTTCAAGTAATATATATGCTTTCATCGATTTTTCACTTAACCCCAAATTATTTTTATAAATCCAACTTTATATTTCTTAATTTTATTCGTTTTTTTTATCAATTTAATATATTCACGAGTTTTATCTTATTGTAATTAAAAATCAAAAATTTAGAAAGGATAAGGGAAAAAAAAGGAAATTAAAAACAATATGCAAAATTTAAGATAAAAATGGTTTAGTATCACAAATTATTGGTAATATCCCAGAAGCAGAAACTCAACTTGCAGATAAACTTAGAAAATTTAGAGCTGAAGTCGTGAGTACAATTCAATAAATACAGTCTTTAGTTTAATTTATATAAAGGAGAAATTTATGGAAGTAAGAAACAGACCACAAAATTTAGGATTTGGCAGTGTGCATGCAAAATTTAACATGCCTGACATATTATTTGATATCGTAAGAAAAAAAATAAAAAGACTTGATGGTATTAAATTAGATAGTTTTGAAAATGGAAGAAGGCGTGCTATTAAAATTGATGCTGCTCCCGAATTAGAAGAACAAATACATCAAATTTTAATAAATTTAAATGGTCTGGGTGTTAAGATAATAAACGATGTAGCAGGAAGCCTTTCAAGATTTGAAAGCGATAAAAGATGGGCTGATAAAAATCCCGTTTAATCCCTGTTAATCATTGTTCCTATACCTGTTTCCGTAAAAACTTCCAACAAAAGACTGTGCTCTACTCGACCATCGAGTATGTGGACAGTCTTTACTCCTTTTTCAACTCCTTCGATGCAGCAGTCGACTTTGGGAATCATTCCTCCCGAAACTGTGCCGTCAGAAATTAGTTTTTTTGCTTCAGATACAGTCATATTTGATATAATTGACTTATCGTCATTAATATTTCTTAACACACCTGCAATATCGGTTAAGAAGACAAGTTTTTCTGCACCTAATGCCCCTGCAATGGCTGATGCGGCATAATCCGCATTAATATTGTAAGTATTTCCTATTTCGTCCATTCCTGTCGGAGCTATTACAGGAATAAAATCGTTTTGGATCAGTATTTTGATTAAATTTGTGTCCACGTCAATAATTTCACCGACAAAACCTGCATCTTGCCCGTCTATCAGTTTTTTTCTTGCTTTAAGAATATTACCGTCTTTGCCGCTTATGCCTACCGCATTAAAGCCCTGAGTTTGGATATTTGTGACGATATCTTTATTTACCTTGCCTGAAAGCACCATTTCTACGATTTCCATGGTTTCTTCATCGGTAACCCTCAGCCCGTTGATAAACTCGGGTTGTTTATCCATTTGTTTGAGCATTTTGTTGATTTCCGGACCGCCGCCATGAACTATGACCGGCGAAATACCCACTAATTTCATAAGAGCTATATCCTGTAAAACTGATTTTTTAAGCTCTTCATTCAACATAGCGCTTCCGCCGTATTTTATAACGACAGTTTTGCCTGAAAAGCACTTTATATAGGGCAATGCTTCGATTAGGATTTTGCTTTTATCAATATATTTTTGCATTTGAATTCCTTTTGTAACAATTTATTAATAATTTAAATTTTTAATATTAACTTTTTTTTTCACAAGTTTTAAATAATTGTACACAATAAATTTAATATTAGAAAGGACAAGGTTATAAAATGGAAATTAGAAACGGCCAGCAGAATTTAGGATTTGGTACGGCATTTGTAAATTTCAATCAAAAAAGGTTGTACGAGTTGCCTAAGCATACCCAGGTTAAAGTCACAAATTTATTAACTAAGGGGTTTTACTTTATGAGTCTTAGTAATGATTTTATAGTTTCTGCTACACTTCCAAATAAGCAGCTAAAAAAATCTTTATATAACGGCAATACAGCCTTAAATTTTACGCATGAAAACCCCGCTAAAGAGAATCAATTAGTTAAAATATTTAAAAAATTGTTTGATAACAAAGACATAGATGCTTATACAATAGATAATACTCCAGAAAATGCAAAACTAATAGAAGAGTTAAAACATAAACAACAAAACTGGGTTATATCAGGTGATTAGAAAATATATTTAACAAAATAAATGTTAGAAAGTACAGGTAATTAAATGGAAATTAAAAGCATAAACAAAAATTTAGGATTTGGTACGGCATTTGTAAGCTTTGATCAGGACAGACTTGAAGAACTACCTAAAAAAGATCAAATTGAAGTAACAAATTTATTAACTAAAGACCTAAAACCAGAGATGTGTGATGGTTTTATGAAATATACAGGTTCAAATAAACTTGTATTAAGCTCAGCATTTACCGGAAAAACAACTTTGCATTTTACTGATGAAAACCCTGAAAAAGAGAAACAATTAGTAAATAACAGGAGTTACGCAGCATAAGTTAAAGTCTTGTTGTCATTGAATTTTATAGTA
>JBAWVS010000067.1 GCA_037147175.1 bacterium | reverse complement strand
TGCATAGGATAGTAACTTAAAAAAATTCTGACTGGACATCGGGGCATGATATAGCAATAAATAAAACCATTGAACAAAACACATTATTTTATATTTCAGATTGTGCACATAAAGATATAACTTTTTTCAAAATGTCAGAACTTTATGAACTTTTAACTTTAAAGGTTGCTGTAAAAACAATAACCCCCGAGTGGTTTATTTATGATTTGACAAGGATACATCGACCAATTTACAGATTATGCAAGCGGATTTTTGATATTATAGGGGCTTCAATAATATCATTCGTGACATTGCCAATAATGATTATTCTTGCGGTATCAACAAAAATAGCTGACGGAGGCAAAATATTTTATACGCAGGAAAGAGTTGGAAAAAATGGCAAAATCTTTGAAATGCTTAAATTCAGAACAATGATAGAAAATGCTGAAAAAGATGGCGCTGTTTGGGCTGTAAACAACAATAAAGATACGAGAGTAACAAAAATAGGACGCATTGCCAGAAAGTTAAGATTCGATGAACTTCCTCAAATGCTTAATATAATAAAAGGAGAAATGAGTCTGGTAGGTCCTCGCCCTGAAAGACCTGAATTCACACAGATACTTGAAAAAAAAATTCCTTTTTATCAAAGAAGACACTGGGTAACTCCCGGTTGGACAGGTTGGGCCCAAATAATGTACAGATATGGGGCATCTACAGAAGATGCAATAGAAAAACTAAGATACGAACTTTATTATATTAAACACAGAAACTTGTTTTGGGACTTCAGTATACTTGTAAAAGCTGTATTCATGGCATTATCAGGAAGGCACGGATAAAATGAACATATTAGTTACAGGCGGCGCAGGCTATATAGGAAGTCATTTTGTCAAACAACTCGGGGAAGAAACTGACCATAATATCTATATAATTGATAATTTATCAACCGGTTTTGTAAAAAATATTTTATTTGGCAAGCTGTTTCAAGTAGATTTATCTGAAATAGATAAAATAGAAAATATATTGATAAATAATAAAATAAATGCTGTTGTTCATTTTGCTGCATCTATTGTTGTGCCTGAATCAGTAGAAAATCCGTTAAAATATTATTTTAACAACACAATTAACACTGCAAATTTAGTTAAATTATGTATTAAGCACAATATAAACAAATTTATTTTTTCATCTACAGCGGCAGTTTATGATGAGTCTACTCAGTTGCCTGTAAAAGAAAGTAATGTATTAAATCCGATAAACCCCTACGGAATGAGTAAACTAATGAGTGAAAGAATCATTCAAGATATTACTGTTGCTCATAAAGATTTTAAATATGTCATACTGCGCTATTTTAATGTTGCGGGTGCTGATATAAAAGGAAGAATCGGGCAATGCTACCCTAATGCTACTCACCTGATAAAAGTAGCGGCGGAAACTGCTCTTGGTAATAGAGAAAAAATGTATATTTACGGAGATGATTTTAATACTGCTGACGGAACAGGGGTACGAGATTATATTCACGTTGATGATTTAGCTGATGCACTCATAAAAGCTCTTAACTATTTAGATAATAACGCAAGTGATATTTTTAACTGCGGATATGGTTTCGGTTATAGTGTAAAAGAAGTTATAAATACAATGAAAAAAGTAAGCGGAAAAGACTTCGCTGTTGAAATTGTAGAAAAAAGACAAGGAGATCCTGCTTGTATCATTGCAGATAACTCTAAAATAATCGAGAAAATTGGCTGGAATCCTAAATATAATGATTTAGAGATTATATGCAAAACAGCTTTGAATTGGGAATGTGAGCGAAATAATTATGAATTTTAGCGTATTGATGTCTTTATATGAAAAAGAAAAGGCTGAGTATTTAAGAAAAGCTCTCGACAGCATTATAAATCAAACGATTAAACCCTCGGAAATCTTATTAGTTAAAGACGGACCTTTAACTGTTGAATTAGAAAAAATTATTAATGAATATAAATCACAATTTTCCCACTTATTCAAAGTGATCGCTTTGGAAGAAAATCAAGGACTGGGAAATGCTTTAAGAATTGGCGTAGAAAACTGCTCTTTTGAAATTATAGCAAGAATGGACTCAGACGATGTTGCCAGAAATGACCGTTTTGAAAAACAAATCGGCGTTTTTAAAAAAAATCCCGACATTTCCATAGTTGGAAGTTTTATTTCAGAATTTAAAGATGAACCTGAAAATATTTATGCAGTAAAAAGCGTTCCAATAAGACCCGAAGATATAGCTAAGTATGCAAAATGGAGAAATCCTTTAAACCATATGACTGTCATGTTCAGAAAAACTGCTGTCCTGAATGCAGGCAACTATCAAACATTTCTTTATTTTGAAGATTATTACTTGTGGGCAAGAATGCTTAAGCTGGGAATGAAAATGGCTAATATTCCCGAATGTTTGGTTAATGCTCGAGCAGGAAACACTATGATAAAACGCCGTAAAGGTTCTTTTTATATAGAAAAAGAATTTAAATTGTACTTATATTTTCTAGAAATTGGATTTATAAACATTTTTGAATTTTCCAGAAATGTATTTTTAAAGTTCTGCCTGAGAATAATGCCTTATGACCTTATGAAATTGATATATAATATGATTTTGAGGAGAAAGCACTAAGAAATGATTGTAGTAAAAATTATCGGCGGAATAGGAAATCAGATGTTTCAGTATGCGGTTGGACTTTGTCTTGCTGAAAAGAACAATACCGAGTTGAAACTTGCTATTTCCGATTTTGCAAAGTATGGAAATCGCAAATTTCAGCTTAATGTTTTCAATATAAACGCTGAAATAGCAACTCAGGATGAAATTGACAAAATAAAATCCGAAAATTATCGAAAGGAGAAGCATTTTCATTTCGATTCTAAAGTGCTGGACTTGCCCGACAATGTTTATCTTGACGGTTATTGGCAAAGTGAAAAATATTTTAAAGACATTGAAACCATAATAAGGAAAGAGTTTACTTTTAAAGAAACTCCCGATGACACAAATCAAGAATTGTTGGATAAAATTAAAAGTTCCAATTCTGTTTGTATCCATATTAGACGTGGCGATTATGTTTCAACACTAAAAGCCAGATTGGTTCACGGAACCTGTTCTTTAAATTATTACAAAAAAGCAATGAGTTTTATTATCCGCAAAATTGAAAATCCACATTTTTATATATTTTCTGATGATACTGACTGGGTAAAAAAGAATTTCAAAATAAATGACAAAATGACGATTGTTGACAATAACAACGATTCTAGTGGGTGTTTGGACTTGATGTTAATGAGTAACTGCCAACATTTTATTATTGCCAACAGTTCATTTAGCTGGTGGGCTTCTTGGCTTGGCAAAAATCCCCGCAAACTGATTTTTGCTCCTAAAAGGTGGTTCGGAATCCTTTCAAATGTGAGTTCAAAGGATTTGTATGTCAAAGAATGGATAACCACATGACGTCAAATACAACAGTATTACTGCCAACGGGCAGTATGCCACTTTTAAAATAAAAAAATACAGCAGGAGAAAAACATGAATGATATTGAAAAAACTAATTTATATAATGACGGTCAGTATTTAGAGAACAATCCCACCTGGCATACAGAGGATTCTCCCTGGAAAGCCTTACAGATACTTAAATTGCTCGATAAAAATAATATTAAGCCAAAAACTATAAGTGAAATAGGTTGCGGTGCCGGAGAAATATTAAACAATCTTTATAATGAAATGGAAGAAGATATAACATTCTGCGGGTATGAAGTTTCTGAAGATGCCTACCAAATATGTAAAAACAAGGAAAAAGCAAGATTGAATTTTCAGTTAAAAGATTTTTTGACCGAATCTGATAAACACTACGATGCGCTGCTTTTAATTGATATTGTAGAACATATAGATGATTACATAGGTTTTTTAAAGCAAGTCAAAAACAAAGGCAAATATAAAGTTTTTAACGTTCCCTTAGAAATATTTGCTCTAAAAGCTTTATTTGGTCATTACTATTTGGAATCCAGAGAAAAATACGGACATATACATTATTTCAATAAAGACATTTTCTTGGCAGTTCTCGAAGATGCCGGGTATAAAGTTTTGGATTGGCATTATGGTAACAGTGTTCTGGAATTAGCCGGAATTAGTAAAAGCATAAGCCTTAAATCAAGAATGCTGCATATACCCAGACGCATCTTGAACAAAATCAATGTTGATTTTTCTGCTAAATTACTGGGCGGATATTCACTTTTTGTCTTGGTTGAATAATTGCTTATTTAAAGCTTAAAACATCATCTGCTTAATTATTTTATTTTTCGGCTTATAAAATTGGTATTGTAGGTTCCTTTAACAAATAAAAACCTCATCGCCAAAGGAACACCATTGGAACTGATTTTTTCTCCTAAAAGTTCATTGTTGTCTATATTTTGCATCATGTTTTTAATCTGATCGGGAGTTAAAAAGGAAACTATAGGATCCCCAATATTGAGACCTTGAGTAAACAATTCAATTCGACCATCAACAAAAGAAGAAAAGAATTTTTTAATGTTAAAGATGAAATCATTTGAAATTGTCGGTGCATAAGCAGGCTCTACGAGCAGAAAGTACCCTTGAGGTTTAACAAGTTGAAAAGCATTATCCAAAGCTTTTTTTGCCAGTTCAATAGAATCCGCCCTTGAGTCACCTATTAAATGATGCAATACTGCTGACAGCATGACAAAATCAAATTTATTTTTATATTTTCCTACTATTTCTTCATCGAGAATAGAACCCAGTATTGACTTAAATTCAACTTTTTTGCCTGTTTCATTCAAATAATTTTCGGCTATGTCCATTCCGTAAAGATCTTGTATTCCTGTTTGATCTTGTATCATTTGAAGTACATTTCCAGCCCCACATCCTATATCAAGAAAATTGCTATCTGATTTTACCTGTTTTTTAATAAAATCAACGATTAACCCAAATCTCTCGAGGCAATACTCAGGTACATTTTCATTAAAATATTCAGCTGTTTTTTTACATTCCGTATTTTTCACAATTCCACCAATTCAACTTTAATACTGCTCCAATTTTTTGCGGATGATTTTTTTATGATTTCAATAAAGAAATTTATTAACGTATACCCTGTACTGTTTTTTAAAAAATAAAATTATTGAACAAATAAATGCCTCGAATCCTACAATTGGTTTATCTCTTTTACCTCTTAAGTAGTCCATTCCTCCCCATTTTGGCTCTTGCTTATTGAGTACAACAATTTTTTTATTTTTCTTATATTCTTCCATAAAAGCCTGATCAGAATACATATAATTAGGTTCTAAAATAAGAGGATTTTTGTCTAACAGGTATTTATTCAAATGTGATTCATCGTTCACAACTGCTATAATACCATTTGCCAAGTCTTCCTTGATTGCGACGTTAAGTTTATCAATCATTTCTAAATACTCATCCGCCATTCCGCCATTTAAGCCACCCTGTAAATAATGGGTACCTTTACCGTAGGGTATATAAGCATTTGATAGAGGGTTTCTTTCATAGGGTAACCTGTCCGGATTATTAAAAAAACGTCTGGCCAGCAAAAGACCTGCAACCAGCCCGTCATTTTCTTTTGTGGGCAAACATTCTTCATTGACAAAGTCAACAAATTCCATATTTCCATTTAAAAAGAAAATATAATCAAACTCTTTTAATTGCGTTCTAATTCTACTAAACATCTCAAATCGCAATAAAGTTGCATATGGAAATTTCAGGTTTTCCTGATGAATTTTAACCACGTTACTCTCTTTTTCAAACATTAAACTTTCATTGTCGGTAAAAACAAAGTATGTTTTTTCATGTTTTGGAAGAAAGAATTGCTCGCAACTTTTATAAAACCCTTCCCAGAATACAGTATATCGACCAAGCCCTATATATAAAACTGCTATTTTCATTTTATTCCTTTCCTCGGTCTCGTTTTAATAAATCCTGCAAATATAAGCCTAATCGCCATTAAGTAAGAAGCCATCTGGCTAAAAAAGGAAATGTCACCCTGAACTTGTTTCAGAGTCTAACAATTGGACAGATGCTGAAACAAGTTCGGCATGACAGCAAGAAGGTTTTAACAAGACAGGCTCTAAATATAGATTCTCGTTTTTTTGGCTTAAATTTCTTTCGATTAGGTATATTATCGCCAATGAACTAAAAAAGAAGGCATTATACATAATATAGACAGAAAAGCCGTTAAACAGTATGGGTAAAATAATTATTAACGCTTTAAACCTTGTTTTAATTGAAATATAAAAAAGTAAAGAGGATACAACTAAAAATCCAATTAATCCTGATCCGACAAAATACATACTGAAATAATTATGCCCCGGCCAATACCCAAGAACACTTTTGGTATTAGCTAAGCCTACTCCGAAAAGAATGGAGCTCAAGTCGGCATTTTTAATATAATCAATTGTTTTTGAAATTACATAGAACTTGGAGTCTAAACTTCTTCCTTCAAATAGATTTAAACTCGTAAAACAGTTTTGTAACAGCAAAAAAGCAAGCCCAAATGACAGCATTAAAATAATATTTTTGAGAGAAAATAATTTACGAGCTTGTTTAAATATTATCCAGAAAACAACTATGGCAACAATTGACATTCTTGAAAAAGATAAAATAGTAACTATGAAAAGAATAAGCTGGTAGACTTTATAACTTTTTTTGGGTTGAATTATATCTAAATATAAAGCAAGAAAGAACATTACAACAACTTGCAGACCAAGACCGTTTGTATCATTCCACATAATACTTCCACCTTTAAACGCATAAAAAGATGAGATCAAATTAGCACCGTGTAAAGCAGAATGCACTCTTAAATAAGTATCAATTGCAAATAGAATTGTAGAAAAACATAAAAAATGCTCAGAAATTTTTACGATTTTTCTGTTATCAAAATTGTTTAATAAATAAACAGTCAAAATAAAATAAGCAAAAGCTATACATTGCCCCAAAACTTCTAAATGGAAAAGTAAAGGTTGAGTGATTCCAATGTAAACGATTGGCATTAAAGCAGAGATATAAACCTTATTGAAAGAACATTTATCTCCTGTAAACAACCCGAAAATTACAACAGCAAGAACAGTAAAGAAACTAATGTACACAGGGCTTATTATCGGAGTCCCGTAAAGATAAAACCCCGAAAAAACAACGCAAAGCCAAGCGCATATTTCAGTTAAATTTATATTATTGGGAATTGCCAATTTAAGTTCCTTTGGCAAGGTTAATCTAAGTTTCATTAATTAAAATTTCCTTCTCAATACAATTATAATTCAATTCTCTGTTTGTATAACGCTTTATAATGTATCTTCCAATATTTGTAAACTTTTTCTCAATAAAAGTATAAGTAAGATAAGATGTTAAAATTACTGAAACAACGGCTGCCGCAACGCCTGCATAAACATTGTAATTGAGGGTATAGAAATTCAAAAAGTATATGCCAACAGGAAGATGCAAAAGATAAATAGAATAGCTTATTTTCCCCAAAAAAGATAAAAAATTAGCCTTTAAATTTTGCAGATTGTAAAGTGTTATAAAACTGCTCAAGCCTAAAAAGTAAGCAGGCATAAAACTTAAAAACAATGATTTTTTTTCTAAAAAGCTAATAGGAATGACCGAAAGTAAAAATATAATGAAAAATTTGAAATCCAATGACTTTTTAATATAAACTCTTACGCCTATAAACATAACAGCCAATCCCAAAAAAATTATGGCTGGAATATGTAGATAAGGTCTTAATAATGCAAATAAGAAGGATAAAAACAAAAATACGAAAATATTATTTGAAATGAATTTTTCATTGTTTAAAAGGTTTTTAGAATAATATATTCCACATAAAATATAAAAAATTAATTCTACTTCTAAAGTCCAAAAAACATAAATTATATATTTAACGCCTAAAAAGCCTGGTATCATAAGTAGATTAGATAGCAATGTGATAAAATCGAACTTTTTTGATTCAATGACAATTAATGTAAGAATTGCAAACCAGTAAATCGGATACAATCTAAAAATTCTATTTATTATAAAATCTTTAAGGTTTGATTTAAACAAAGTATACGGGATTATAAACCCAGAAATACAAAAAAATAAAACGACACCTGCCCTCCCTAAAACAATATAGTTTTTTATTAGAGGTTCACTTTGTGAATGAATTGGGAAATGTTGAATAAAGTGAGCCGCCATAACCCAAATAGCCCCTAAGCCTCTTCCTGTGTCAAGCCAAGCTAATCTTTGTTTGCTCATAAAACTCTAACTCTTTCAATTATTTTAACCGCAGACTCTTTTCTGATTGGCTCATTATTGAAATAATCAGCATCTATCAAATAGCCCATAATATATTTTTTTAGCATATTATTATTCATTTTAGCAAAAAAACTTCTGCCTAAAAAGGTTACGGGTTTGTCAAGAATTTTTGCTTCCAGTCCTACTGTTGAATTTATTGTGATTACTTCGTCAGAATTGCTGATTAGCTGAAATGTATTGTGCTTTACAAAGTAAAAGCCGTATTTTTCTTTTAAGTCAAATATTTTCTTTATAAAAACTTTGTTTGTTTCAGCAGGATGAGGTTTTACAAGAAGTTTAATTCCTTTTTCTCTTGCTTTTGCCGAAGCAATCTCTATTGCTTGAGCATTATCTATATCACTGTTTATCATGAGTTGAGTATCGCTTGAAACTTGCATAGGATAAAAAATATAGTTTTCTTTTTCTATGTTTAAATCATCGTAGCCGTACTTTTGTTGAGCTTTATTTTTCAATCTTTTTTTGAAAAAATGGATCATAGAAATCTTAGGAAAATTGGGAACTCCGAGAATAAATTTTTTAAAGAGTCCTAAAATATAGTTAAAGATCAAATCTTTTAAATCGACTTTTTTAATAATAGCTTGACGAACAATGTGTGATTTCAATTTATTCTTTAAATAATTTTCTCGCCATTCCTCAAATTTTGCTTCATCAACTTCAAACTCCTCAAGAATTTCTGGATTTGCAAACAAAGATGAAAGCGCATTAACACCTTGAGGATCGGCAAATATTTTTCCGTCAATGTTTGCAATTTCAAGATAAAGCATTTTTATATTATGTTGCTTTGCAAAAGTTTCAAAACTCTGACCAATAATGTTATGACCGTTCCATGTCATAAATAAATTATAGTTATGCTTGTCATTAAGAGTTTCTAACGTAAAAACAATGCTTGAATAAAGTTTTTTTGCGTTTTTTAAATTTATAAGCCCCATCAGCAGACTATCAGGAATATTTTCGACAGATGATTTTTTATCGGCTCTTTTTACCAGAAAAAATTTATAGCCTTGTTTTTTAACTTTTAAGTAATTGTAAAAATTGTTTGTTAAAAAATGAACCTCATGTCCCAGTTCGTTTAGAGGTTTCACCATTTTTCTGAAAAAATTAAAATTTTCCGCATCGCTATATATTAATATTTTCATTCAGCTCTTTCTCCCTTCCCCTAATGAATTCACTTACTTTAGATGCTAAAAATATGTTTATATCAGTCTTTAAAAGACTTGTAGCCAAAATATACACCAAAACAGCTGTTATTAAATGCACTATGAGAATACAGAGATGACTTAGTTGAAGTTTATCGACAAAGGAAAGTGAAACAAACACAATTACAGCTCCAACAAGGTATTTCCACAAATCTTGCGATATTTCTTCCAAATTGATATATTTTTTCGTGACAAAAAACTGGTACATGGACACAGACAGTTGGCATAAAGCGTAAGCTATACAACCTCCCACAGCTCCGTATTTTGGAATGAGAAGGAAATTGAAATATACATTCACTACTGCACCAATTACTAACGAGATAGTAAAATCTTTCTCTTTTCCCGTAGGTATTAAAATTTGAGTTCCAAAAATACTTCCCACCGTCAGGAATAAAATAATGGGAGATGTTATTTTAATTAAAAAAGCGAGTTTCAGAAATTCTCCTTTAAACAACCACTGCACAAGATTATCGGATATGCCAATCAATATGGCAATCAGAGGAAAAGTCAGAAATAGCATCACTTTTATAGTTAATGTCGTATACTCCTTGATTTTTGCATCATCACCCTTTGCGTATATATTTGCTATTCGTGGTTGTATAACAGCGCTTAACGATGTTACCAGAGGGGTTATTATGCTCAAAAACTTAATGTTTATATCGTATAAACCTACCTGTGCCAAAGTTGAAATAAACCCCATAATTATTTTATCCATAAAGGCATAATTGGAAATAATAACTCTAGTGCATTGTTAATTTAATTTATTAGGATAAAGTTTTTTTAACTTAATTCTT
>JBAWVS010000066.1 GCA_037147175.1 bacterium | reverse complement strand
ATTATTGCAAATTACTCCAAATTCTTAAAAATTAGCTGCTTGTGCATTGGTCTTACTATTAATCTTGCTGAAGAAGACATGAAAAAATTGATAGCTGAAGCTGTAGCGAAAATTGATAAAAAATTTGAAATTCCAAAAGATAAAGAAGAAATTTTGGGATTTTGCGAAGATTTCGGGATAGAAACATAAGCCGGTATTATTTAAAATCGCTTAAAACGGCTTGTATAAATAACTTTCCGTTATTAAAATCAAAGGATTTATACACCCCATTTTTTGCATTTAGCTTGATACTCAGCTTCGTTTTTCTTTATTTCAAATTTTTTTCTGGTTTCTTCGGCAATTTCCTTGATCATAGCTTTTACTTCTTCAGGGCCAACATTACTAGCAGGGGCATTGTTTATATTTATAACATTTTCTTTATATGCACCATGAGCCTTGAGCAGTAAATCGTAGCTCTTCAATTTTTCAGCTACTTTCGTTTTCTCATTACCTGCAATACCCTGAACTTTTATAAGGATTTCCTTGATAGAAAGCAGATTTGATTTATCTACCTCTTTGAGACGCTCATCCAGATATTTTTTTATGCCAATATTTGCCAACAAATTAGCCGCTAAAGTTCTTGCAGAATCATAAGTACAATCAGGATACGCGACTAAATAAGCCTTAGTTGCATTGCATCCATTAGCAAGATATTCATCACAGAAGGCCTTTTGTTTTGGGTTCAGATTGTCTGGCATTTTAAAACCTCCATAACTCTTTTATATGAATAATTATAGCATATTTTACTACCCGACAAAAGGTATATTACTCAATTTTCCTTGAGTTTTACCTCATTACTATCTGGCCGTTATTCGCAAAAACAGGCGAGAGCTACGTGCCAATAAGGGTTATCGCCTTTTGAAAAATCTTACATTAGCTAGTTTATGGTAAAAAACCTGTGCCTCCACAATATAGTGAAGTCCTCGCCAAATCTATTAGCATATTTTACGCTATACATTTATATAACAGGTTTTTCTCCACTGTAATTACTTGCAACAATAGCCAAGATCAAAAGACCTTCGATGTTGAATTTTTCTGAAAAATCGTTTATATTATTATCAGTTCTGATGCTTCCGCTCAGTTACTGAGCATCAGTAGCATCGGAATTTTCACATTTAAAATCTTTCAACAGATAAAATTTATTCTCTTGAGAGGCTGGGATTTGTACTTTCTGGTTACTTTCAAGAGAATTTCTTTGAATCATCGGTTATATTATCATTGTCCCCGATTACACCCGTGACTTTCTCATGGTTTAAGTTTTCGGGGACATTTTTTAACAATCTGACAATTGAAATTGTCTGCAATATCGGTTATATTGTCCTTATACTCTTCGGACCCCATATTTGAATCAGCGGGTAAAACTGAAGAATATTTTTTATTCATAAATTTCTAATATCGGGGTTTATTGGGTTCAACCTCTATTGATCTACTTTTGTTTGCTCCAATTCATCAGCTTTTGACTGGGCTTCTTCTGCTAAATTTTGAGCTTCCTCCGCATTATTTCGAGCTTCGTCTGCTTGATTTTGTGCATTCTCTGAACTGTCTTGGGCATCAGTAGCTAAATTTTGTGCATCTTCTGAATTATTTCTGGCTTCCTCTGCATTAGATTGTGCCTCTTCAGAACTATTTTTAGCTTCTTCAGCAAGACTTTGTGCACTATCTATATTGTCGATAATAACAGTTTGTGCGTATTCTAAATCTGCAATTTTTTTATTTAAATTATAAATTTTATTTTCGAGTGATATGCAATAAAAAATAATTACAACAAAAACAATTGTTTTTTTACGAAAAAGTTTATTTTTTATTTTCAGAAGAACAATTTTCACATTACCAAAAATATTTTTAACCAAGGAAGTTTCTTTATTAATTTTATTGCATTTCTTGTCTTTAGATCCCAAAAATATTTTTTTAATATTTAAAATTATTTTTAAAAAAACAGGCTCCTTTTTGAGAGAAATTTCATTATGCTTGCAATTCGGGCAAGGTTTATTCGGGTAAAGTTTGGGCTTTCCGCATTTTTGGCAATAATCCGTGTCCGTATCTTGTTGATTATTCATAATATTTAACTCGCAATTTTTCTTCTCTTTCTTAATCCAAGCATACCGCCAACGCTCATTAACCCTAACAGCATTGAGGAAGATTCGGGGACAGGTGTTGCCGGCGTATAACTGTCAGGCTCATTAAAAGTAAAATCATCCATAAGAAAAAGGCTGGATATATTAGCAATGGGGGGATTTGCGTAAAAAGCCGTTAAAGTTAATTTGTTGATATTTTTAAAATCAAAATTAATGTATTGTGGCTCATTCCAATAAATTAACTTTGATATTTTGGTTTCTGTCCAAAGATCATCATTTCTTGTTGCAGTTATGCTCAAGTAAATAGGATTGACTTCAACTCCTACACCGAAATACGCACCATTAAAAGTAAAAGGCTCATTACTTGAAATAGAGCTTTCTTCTCCGGAATACACAAAAGGGAAATTGGTAGCCGCAAAATGTCCAGATATGACAGCTTTCGCATATCCCCTATTTTTTGCTTCCTCGCTACCCTTATTATAATCAAAATTGCCAACAAGTATATTTTTCCAGTCCAGCCCGCCGTATGTCGTACCTTTGTCAGAATCCCAAATTCCATCTATATGTGAATACTGCCAAACAGAAAGGTCTCTGCCCTTTATAATGTCATCAAAATTCAATACAATGGCATTAGCTTTAACGGAATTACTGAAGAACATAATTACGCTGATTAAAATTACAACAAATTTTTTCATTTTATAAAATCCTTTTTACTCATGAACGATACAGCCATGAAACAATGTAAATCAAACATGCTGATTTATAACTAATATATTTACGGTTTTGATAAAAATTGTAACAAGTACAGTATAAAGAACATGTCAGAAAATAAGAAATTAATTCCCGCATGACTCACAGGCGATTTAAGGCATATTACGTACTCTTGATAATGTTTCCCTCGTCAAGAATCCTCAAAATCGATTCGGGGGGATTCTGACAAGTGTAAATAAGTTAAATTAAAATGTTACCATTCTGCTGGAAATCCTAAATTAATCGGGTCAACTTTATATTTTATAAAAAGTTCTTTCAATAAAGATTTCCATTGATTATCAGGAGTAATCTGCTTTAATAAAAACTCGATGATTATTGCATGAGCGTAAAAGCTATTTTGGTTGTATTCAGTATGATAACTAAAATTAAAGTGTTTTTTTGGTGCAATAGTAAATTTTCTATTCCATAATCTGGAATGATGAGCAGCTATATTCCTTACAGTTGTTAAAGAGTGAAGCCAACTTTTTAAAAGATTGAAAGGAATGTTAAAAATTTTTGCTATTTGCTTACCGTCATTATCTTTTATTTTAGACAAGGCTTTAGACAAATTTCCTATGGAAAAAACTTCAATTGCCATCCAAAATGGCGGTAAATCAGGTTCATTATACTTTTGGTAATAATATTTTATAAAAGTTTCCTTATATTTATCATTGTACTTTATTTCATTTTTTATTATCCCAAGAAAAGCCTGTTGGTCATTTGAATTATAGAAGCATTTATCATAATAAAACCAATGAGAACCATAATTTGTAGTCATATTATGAGAAAAAACAGCTCTAACAGCTATTTCTATCTGTTTAATATATTTAAATGTTAAATATTTCAACTCTCTATCAAAGCAATACAAGTTTTTAATATCGTTAAAGGTAGTCTCCTCTTTAAACTCGTGGTTTGAATTTATCTGATAATGCCGCATATAGGAAGATAAACGATAGTAATTAGTATATTTTAGAAAATTTATCGCTTCTTGTTCATTCTCAATTATTAAACCTCTGGTTTTTAAGAGTTCAATTTGTTCGCTATAATCAAGAGATTTTTTATCAAATTTTTTCATTTGTGATTCACCAGCTATAAACCCATTATAAAAAGAAGACCCGCCAATTTTAGCATTCTTGAAGAGGCTCGGCAGGTACTATTAATTATAGTATTTACATTAATTAACAAAAAGTCAATCTTTTTTCTGAAACTCATAAATATAAATCATATGTTTTTGAAAAACAAAAATAATACAAAAATTCTTATTATCATTTATATCTAAAATCAGGAGGCATAAACACTCCTGATTAAAATTAAATATGCCTTAAAACGGCTTGTGCGTTGAGTGTTTTAGTGCAAATTTGAAATGAAATACTTGAATAAAGTAATATGCTTATTAATTTAAAAAGATAGGGAATAATAAATGTTTTGGAATAAAAAATTTGATGACATTGAAAAGAGAATTTGCTCTTTAGAAAAAATTAATGAGTTTTCCATAAAAACTAATGAAAATTATAGAAATATTCTTATAGCTCAAGAAAAAGTATTAATTGAAAGAATTTTAAAAATTGATGAAATTGACAGTGAAATTAAAATAAAATTGATTTCCAATATCTTAGAAATATTTTCAGTTATTTATAAATAAAGTTTATGCCGGAAAGAAACCGATCGCAACTTGCGATAAGTTAAGCTTCTTTTACATATTCCAATAAATCTCCGATGTTGCAGTTCAGGCATATACACAATTTTTCTAAAGTATCGAAATCCACACGACCAGCCTTCTCATTGTAAAGGTTAGAAACCGTGTTTCTGGAAAGTCCTGTTTTTTCGTGAACCTCTTTAATTGTTATCCTTTTTTCTCCGAGAATACGGGACAAATTGCATTTTATCATTTCAAATTTTCCTTTTGTTATAAGTATCTGTAAGTATTATAACATTATGATTCAAATATAGTACATAGTGCTTTCAATTTATTACAAAATGTTAAATATCTTTATACAAAAACGGTTGACTTTATGCTCAAGATTTAGTATATTAACATCAAGAAGTCAAGCAATAGTTAAAAGATTTAGTACTAAAACAAAGGAGAAAACAAAATGACATTAACGGTATTAACAAAAACTAAAAAAGAAGAAAAAAGCCTGCAACAGATTGCCGAAGAACTTGAACAAGCAAGAAATGAAATTCAGTGGAAAGCTTGGCACATAGAAACTGTAACAAGTTTATTAACAAGGCTTTGGGATGAAAAAAACTGTTTATTAGATTTTGATGCAATAAAAACAGAAGAATTGTTAACTTCTCTCAATCTTTTTAATCAGGAATCTAAGGCTATCAATAAAATTACCGACCAAATGGACTCATTGATATTACACCTCTCTTACAGAGAAGAAAAATAAACAAACTACATCATGCCGGCAGGGATAAAACCTTGTCGGCATTTTATTTTTTATTGTCGTTTATCGTGGTGTTTTATTTCCAACTGTCCCGAAATTGTCCCGAAATGGAATTTCCGAAATTTACAAAAAAGCTGAACCCCTTGATATAATAAAATGCGCCTGATGCGATTTGAACGCACGACCAACGGTTTCGGAAACCGCTACTCTATCCACTGAGCTACAGACGCAAATTTTATTCTCCATAAACCCTTGTTGTTATAGTTTTTAGCCAGAACCAACCGTTTATTTGTGTATCTTGATGATGGACTTGCGACATTTTTCCATTTTTTAGAGCGGCCTGATAGGAACAATCTCCTAATTTTACTATACCAAACCAATAAATTTTACAGCTTGCCGTTCCGCATTTTGTAACTCTAGGCGTTTGCAAAGACAATGTAGCAGGCGTATTAATATTGCTATATATTTCAAAAGCAAATGCAGTTGAACTGATAACTGACAACAATCCCATTAAGACTAAACTAAATAAAGTTTTTTTCATCTTCTCTTACCTTTTTAATATCTTCAGAATTATTATATCGTAGTTAAACAAAAACAAGTTGGTCAAAAAACTTAAAAAAAGAAGATAATGTATTAAACAAAAAAATTAAATAAATTTTATTCTATAGTGTTCTGAAAAAGTAATTAAGAAATGAAATATTTTTTGCGAAAGCACTATAGCTTTTAGGAGTGATGCTTTTCGGGAAAATCCGGCTTTGCCGGTTTTCCTGAAAACAAACTCGTTTCAGTATAATAAAGGAGCGGTTTTTGAAAAAAACCCGAAATTTTTCGGAAATATTCCTGAAAACGGAAGATAATACAAAGATAGCTATTAATCATTATGATAAAGGAAGAGATTTTGTGGTCATAATTGCGCATGGCTGGTACATGTGCAAAGATGCAACTATTTTTAAAGCAATGTCAGAGGATTTTTTCAAAAGTCATGACGTAATAACACTTGATTTTAGAGGGCATGGAAAAAGTTCAGGGTTTTATACTTTTTCTGCTAATGAATCTATGGATATAAAAACTGTTATAAATTATGCAAAACAAAGATATTCCCAAATAGGTCTGATTGGATTTTCACTAGGGGCGGCAATTTCTATAATTCATACTGCAAAATATAATGATATAGACTCACTTGTCGTAATAAGCGCACCTATAAGCTTTGATAAAATCGAAAATCATTTCTTTAAAAAAGAAGCTTTTCTACCTACTTTTAAAAAATTTGAGCTCTGGCGAAGTCTTTCCATTCGTCCGGGAAATCTTTTATTAAAAAAAGAAAACCCCGTTGATGTTATTCATAAAATTAAATCCGCTCCGATTTTGTTTATGACAGGCGGAAATGATCCTACAATTCATCCATGGCATTCGAAAGAATTGTTTGATAAAGCTCATGAAAAAAAATCCTTGTTAGTTTTTCAAGACAACTTTCATGCAGAAGATCTCTATGTTAATTCGCGTGAAAGATTTATGAATTCTTGCAAAGATTGGTTCTCGTCAGCGATGGAAAACGATAAGATTATAATCGGTTAAGCAAATATCAGGCTGAAATGTTCAAAGAAAATAGCCATAGTTATTACTTCAGATAAGGATTTCGGGTATTTATACAAACAGGTAAATAATATTTCCCAGTAATATTTCCTGTTTTTTTGAAATATACCTAATATGCATACAGATTTAATCAGAGCATTAATATTTTTCAAATTAAACGGCTCAGGCTCACAAGGTTTATAATATTTTAAAAAAGTTTTAATTCGTTCATAATAGTTTTCCGGAGAATAAATTGATGAAACTATCTTCTTATATCCATTAACTAAAACAGTTGAATCCATTTTGGGGAGAAAATTTGTCGAAAAATCAGTATTATTTCCCGAACTGTCTTTAAGAAGCCGATTTTCATTTTTTAAACGCTCATAGAGTTTTGTTCCCGGCAAAGCCTGCAAAAGACCTACCATTGCAACAACAATGCCTGTTTTTTGAATAAACTCAATTTGTCTTGAAAAAATAGAAAAGTCATCACTGTCAAAACCGACAATAAAACCTCCTGAAACAACCATTCCATAACTTTGAATTTTTCTGACAGAAAAAATAGGATCACGATTATTATTCTGGAATTTTCCGCATTCATGAAGAGCTTCTTTAGAGGGTGTTTCAAGACCTATGAACACGCTGTTAAACCCCGCCTCTCTCATAAGAGAAAGCAATTCGTCATCGTCCGCTAAATTTAAAGAAACTTCTGTCATAAACCTAATCTGGATTTTTTTACGATTTCTCCATTCAATTAAGGCTCTTAGAAGATCTTTTGCTTTTAGTGCATTTCCTATAAAATTATCATCCACAATAAAAATTGAAAAATTCCATCCTGCTTGGTAAAGTGCTTCTATTTCCCGAATAACCTGTTCGGGAGTCTTGTATCTGGGAATTCTTCCGTTTAGGTTGACTATATCACAAAATTCACAGTCAAAAGGGCATCCCCTTGAGCATTGAATAGGCATTTTAAAATATTTTTTCAGATTTAATAAGTTCCATTGAGGTATTGGTGATTTTGTTATGTCAGGTTTTATATCTGAAGTATAAATTTTCTTTAAACTGCCGTTTTTTAAATCTTCTAAAAACAACGGCAAAGTTACTTCGCCTTCATTTAAAATAAAATAATTTATATCCGGAAATTCTTCGTAAAGACTTGTAAACAGCGGTCCGCCTGCTACGGTTTTAACACCGAGTTTTTTACATCTTTCTATCAAGGCATTAACAGAATTTTTCTGCGTTATCATAGCGCTTATAAAGACATAATCAGCCCACAGCAGGTCTTCATCGCTTAATTTATCAACATTCATGTCTATTAGCTTTTTCTCAAAATCATTTGGCAAAAGAGAAGCTATTGTTAATAGACCCAAAGGGGGCATAGCAGCTTCTTTTGATACATATTCCAAGGCTTTTTTAAAGCTCCAAAAGGTATCAGGGTATTGAGGGTACACTAATAATATTTTCAACTTTTAAATTATTCCCGATTTATTTAATTTAACAGTTATATATTTTATTATGAAAATATTTAAAACCCATGATGACAACAGGCTAGTGCTATCGGGTATTATTAACGTTTTATAATTACTCTGTTGATTTAATTACAAATAAATACATTGCTTAAAGCAAGGAAGCATTTAATGCTTCCTTTTTTAAAGCTTCTTTGGTAATTCCCGTATTTATTAATGCCCATGGGGAAATTTCTATAAAATCTCTTTTTCTATTAGCGTACCAGTCAAAATCAGGAAGACTATACTCTTCTGAAAGTTCTTTATAAGCTTTTGTCCAGCTTCCTATTGTTCCGCCCAGTTCAAAAACCATTTCAAGCACGCAAGACAGTCTTCTGTCTCCACGTGAAATTATTGCCTGTATATAATCCCATTTAACGCTTGTAGGTTTGTACAAAATTTTATTTTTGTTCAATTCTTTCCTTAAATAATTGCTTCTCTGGTTAATAATTTTCTCATCAGGTCGAACTTCCCACTGAAAAGGTGTTTGCGCTTTCGGAACAAAAGAACTGACGCTTAAAGTCAGGTTAAAACCTTTATTTTCTTTTTTAAGTTTTTTCATCAAATTTGCAAGCTCTTCAATATCTTCCTGTGTTTCAGAAGGCAAACCAATCATCCCATAGACTTTTAATCCAGTTAAACCATTCTCATGAGCTATTTTAACCCCTTTAAAAATCTCTTCTTCAGAAAGTTTTTTGCCTATAAAATTTCTAAGCCTTTGACTTCCTGCTTCAATAGCTATTGTTGTTTGTTTTTGACCGCATCTTACAAGTGTTTTAACTGTCAACGGTGTGATTGTATCAATTCTGAGTGATGAAACAGAAATTTTAAAATCTTTTTCTTCTCTGAGTTTTAAAATATGTTCGCAAATATTTTCAAACTCGGGATGTTCAGTAATCAAAGCACCTAGAAGTCCTATTTTGTCGGAATATTCAAAACCTTTATTTATAATTTCCAATACGCTTTCAAACAAAGGATACCTCGCAGGAAGCGTAAGATAACTTGCCATACAAAAACGGCATCTTTTCGGGCAGCCCCTTGCAATTTCAACAAGAAACATTCCGGGGAACACTGATTTTTCGGTAAGTATAGGTGTATAAAGGCTTTTGTTTAATTCTTTTATGTATCTTTTATTGATTTTTTTTTGAGAGTCTTTTGTATTTGAATTAATAGACCTGATTGTACAATCAGAATTATATTCAAAATCATAAAAATCAGGTATATAAATACCATCTATTTTCGAAAGATGAAATAATTGTTCTTTTTTATTTAAATTTCTTACTTCTCTGTAAGTATTCATCATTTCGTTAAGAACTTCTTCTCCTTCTCCGACAATAATAACATCAAAGAAATCGGCAAAAGGCTCAGGATTGGCGGTTAAAACAGGACCTCCGCCAAAAACCAGAGGATGTTTTTCACTCCTGTTTTTTGCTCTGAAAGGGATGTTATTTTTTTTTAGAATCGAAAAAATTCCCAAAAAATCAAACTCAAAAGAAACAGAAAATCCCATAACTTCAACATCATTAATGTTTTGTAGCGGTTTTTCCGTATCTGTAAAGATTCTTTCGGGATAAATATTCGGGTTTTCGTCAAAAAGCCTGAAAAGGTGTAAATATCCAAGAGAACACATTCCGATCATGTATGTTGCAGGAAAGCAAAACCACATCGGCACTGCATCATGATTCTTAACGGCGGGTTTATATATAAATTTTTCTTCAACAGGTTTTATCATATCAACTTAACTATACTAAAAAATTACTCCAGTAACATAATAGACTAAAACATTAAATTACCGGAGTATTTTTATTTTTTAATTTATTTATTAGCCTTTTTGATTAAACTTTTTAAAGTACTGATTGGGAATAACAAAAATTTCCCAAGACCAGTCACAACAGGTTTTCCGTTGATATTTCCTTTTGCCCAATTTAAACTGATTTCTCGTAATATTACATGTTTAGCTTCTAGTGCATTGTTAATTTAATTTATTAGGATAAAGTTTTTTTAACTTAATTCT
>JBAWVS010000065.1 GCA_037147175.1 bacterium | reverse complement strand
TTGCTCATTTTTTTGTCCTTTCATTTTTTTCTATTTTATCTCGATGAAAGGATGACAACTTATATTTTTTTCTGTCCGATTTCTACGGCATATTATATTATTCTATAATCCTTTTGCCTAAATCCTTTTAATTTTTGAATTTATTTTTTCATTAATTATTATTTTTGTTATTAGACACTTATTTATATTCATATTCATATTTATTCCTTTAATAACACCCTTAACTATATAAAAACGGGCTTTTCAAAATAATTGCTAATTTTTATCTAGCAATTCGAATTAAATAATATATTTTATGCAAATTCTTTAAAAAAACCGACTTTTTAAGTCGGTTTTTTGTTTATTAAAATCTTGTTTTGCTTAACTTGTCTCTCAGTTCGCGGAATCTGGTTATATCTTCCTGAGCTCTTGTAGATTCTTTATAAATAATCTGCGAAGCCGGATGAACCATTAAAATATAATCAATATGAACTTTCAAAAAGTCGTATTTTTTAGGAGGACCGCCCTGTTTTTTGGTAATTTCCGCATCTACAACCGCAATAAATCTTTTGTCTTTATCGTTTAAAAGATCTGTTAATTCGCGATTTGTGTTTGTGTATTTAGAAACATGAACATAACCTTTAATTTCATGATCAACAGTTGTAATCAATACTTCTATAGGAATTGTATCTGTAACTTTTTTGTTTATATTATTGTTCATCTTTTTTACCTGCGCAAATTAAAACTTAAAATGATCCAACTATTTTAAGTATAATATAAAACTGTAAAATAGTGTTGATTTTTTTGTTTTTACTACTTTTATACGACTCCGTATAAGTCATATTCGCTTGCTCCGGTAATTTTTACCTGAACCACATCACCGGGGGAAACTGTTTTTTTGGTTTCAATAAAAACCAGTCCATCTATTTCGGGTGCATCTCTATAAGTTCTTCCAATAATTTTTCCGTCAGAAGTAAGAACTTCAATCAAAGAAATAATTTCTTTTCCAATCAAGGAGGCATTTATTTTCTTTGAAATTTTTTGCTGCAACTCCATAAGCTGTTTTTTCCTTAATTTTTTTATTTTTGCAGGAACATGCTTTTTTAATTGATATGAGTCTGTTTCTTTTTCTTTAGAATATTCAAACACGCCCAGTTTGTCAAATTTGTATTTTTCTATAAAGTTATATAAATGCTCGAAGTGTTCTTCTGTTTCTCCGGGAAAACCTGTTATAAACACTGTCCTTATAGAAACTCCGGGGATATTTTTCCTTAATTTTTCTATAATTTTACCGTTATCAACCGCAGGTCTGTTCATCAATTTTAAAATTTCAGGATGCGAATGCTGAAGAGGAATGTCTATAGACTTTACAACTTTGTCTAAAGTTGCTATTGCCTGAATAAATTCATCATTCACAAGCGAAGGATACGCATACATCACTCTGATCCATGAAATTTCTTCTATTTCATTTAATTTTTTTAATAATTCAGTTAAAGACGGCTTCCCGTAAATATCTTTCCCGTAATTTGTCGTATCCTGAGCAATAAGAATAATCTCGGAAACCCCTTTTTGTCCGAGTTTTTTTGCTTCTTTTACAATAGACTCAATAGTTCTGCTTCTGTATTTTCCTCTCAAAGCCGGGATAACGCAGTAAGAACAGGAATAATCGCACCCTTCTGCTATTTTTATGTAAGAACTTGAACCTACAGTAATTTGAAATCTTTCAATATCGTTATTTAAACTATAATAAGGATTTTCAGAAACATTATAGAAAGTATCGTCAGGATTTTCAGAAATTTTATTTACCACTTCGCAAATTTTTTCAATGTCGCCTGTTCCCACAAAAGCAAGGGCTTCGGGAATCAATTCCATAAGCTCTTTTTTGTATTTTTGGGTAAGACATCCGCAAATTATGATTTTTTTGCCTGCTTTAGCAAATTCAATAATAGTTTTTACGGATTCTTTTTCGGCCTCTTTTATGAAAGCACAGGTGTTTATAAGAATTATATCTGCTTTTCCTTCATCAAGATTAATTTCATAACCATTTTTAGAAAGAAGCCCCAGCATGTTTTCGGAGTCCACAAGATTTTTAGGGCATCCGAAGTTTATTAAACCTATGATTGGTTTTGTCATGTTTATTCTCAACTTAAATTTGCTGTTTATAAAATTTTAGCAGGAATAAACATTTAAAAAAATATTTAATAAATATTTAATAAATCAATATTCAACTTTATCCTGTTTAGAAGCCCATAAGTCAAAAACTTTTTTAGCTTCAACATGAAGAATTTGGCTGCATTTTTTCTCTCTTTTATCTGAATTTTTATCAAATTCGCTGTAAATAAAATCATCCCTAAATCCTATACAGGCAGCGTCTGTTTTTGTATTGGCAAAATAAATTTCATCAACATTTGCCCAATAAATCGCCGCCAAACACATCGGACAAGGCTCACAACTTGCAAAAATAAACGAACCTGATAAATCAAAATTGTTTATATTTTTTGAGGCTTCTCTTATTGCAACAATCTCGGCATGCGAGGTAGGATCATTGGAACTTATAACTTTATTAAAGCCTTCCCCGATAATTTTCCCGTCTTTCACCACAACAGCACCAAAAGGACCGCCATAATTATTTTCCATGCCAAAATTAGAAAGCTCTATAGCCCTTTGCATAAAATTTTCTTTTTCCCGCTGAGAAAGAAAAGAATTGTAAAAACTCCCAGAACAGCAATGTTCTTCTTTGTCTTTTTTTGTATTTTCCATAAATTTTTAACCCTTAATAAAAAAACGAATTATAATATACCCCAAATAAACCCCAATTATGCTCAAAACCCCTGCTAACGTTGGTGGGGCAGGGATAGGCACTTTGAAAAAAGTAAAAAAAGCTCCGACAACTATTCCTGTAAATAATGCGTATAAATTTTGCATTTAAATTTCTCACTCTCTCTCAAGCAGGTAACAAATATTTTTAACTGTCACTTTAAGTTAAGCTAAACATAAAGATTTTTTATTTGTTACATCTTTTTCTATTATTTTTACCAATTATAATTAATTTTGCTCTTATTTGTTAATTTTTTAGCCGGCTGCTCTGGTGCTTTGTATTTTTTGTCTTATATTTTGAGCCAGATCGGTTCTACCGCTTTTTTGATAAATTGCAGCCATATTTTCAAGAAATTTTATATTATCTACATTGGTTTTCGCTGTTTTTATTTCTTTCTGGCTTATTCTTGAGTTGTTCACAACAGGTTTTCTGACATCTGCTACTGTTCTTGTTGTTTTCAAAGCCGCATTTAACTGCTGTGTTGAAGGTTTTCTATTAACAGCTCTGTTGATATCTGTATCTACAGGACGGCTTAATCTTTGCGGAGGAAGCTGACTGTTCTGGTACTCTTTTATACCATACTGAGAATTTGCTCCGTAAGCGTGATTTTTAACCTGTTTTTCTTTTGTATAATTACTTCCAAGACTTCTGGAAACAAGTTCCTTTCTTTCGGCGACTGTTCTGTAAAGATCCATTTCTCTTGTTTTCATCTTCTCTGAAGCAAGCTCAATAGTAACATTTTTAGGCTTACTAAGCAGTTTGAACATACCTATTGCAATAAAGACAACGGCAAATATTCTTAAAAGCCAGTCAAAACCTTCTTTACTGAATATTTTTTTCAAAGATGCATTTCCTATCATAGAATTTTTAACAGTTTCAATGTTATTTTCCTGATTAGGAGAATTATTATCGGCTGTCTGTAAATTATTTTCCAAATATTGAGGTCTTACTGATTCCTGCGCTGTTGTTTTTAAGTCTGTTTTGCTTTTTTCCCCTAAATTAATAACGGGAAGAGGTTCCTCTTGCTGAACATTTTGAGCAGGCTCAGCAATTTCTGTTTTAAGAGCAGAAACGTTGTTTGTATTTGCCGGAATTGCAGAACTGTTATCCCCCATAAAATCAAGTGAATCAGTTCTTGAATCAAGAATAATTTTGCTTGAAGAAATATTTAACCCCTGTATAAAAACTCTTACTTTGTCATTTGCGATAGGCTGCACCATAACATTATCAATTTCGGGACTATTGTTATAAATTGTGTTCACAAATTCCGCAGATCTTGTATTTTTGAGGTCTATAACTATTTTATTGTCAGCTGTTATATATTTTTCGACAGGAACGTCCTTATCGGTTTTTAAAACAATTTTATAACTGTAATTGTCTTTCGAGCTTATTTTAATTTCTGACAAAGTCGCCCCGTCAAAAGCATATACAGGTACAACAAACATTATTAAAGAAACAAATGCCGTGCAAAAAATAATTACAGCTAAATTTTTTAATTTTGTTTTATTCATATTTAACCCTTTACTCCTCAACTTTTACCCGAGTCCCCAAACATTCCTTACGAAGCGAGAATAAAAGCCCGAAGCAGCGACGCTACTGTGACAACGATGCAAGGGCCAAACTCATTCCTTTTATGTTAATAGATTAACTCTTTAAGACCTCTTGTGGCATCGACCATAGGATTTATGAACAAAAAATTAACCTCTAATCCAGAGGTGTAGAAAAGGTAATCTTTAGATAAAAATTAAACACTTGTAACATAAGTTTACAAAAATACTGTTCTTGAATAAAACGAGTCTGTTTTCAGGAAAACCGGCAAAGCCTGATTTACCAGAAAAGCATCACTCCTAAAAGCTTTGGTTCTTTCACAAAAAATATTTTATAAAACTTTATCTTAAATAATTTGAAGTCCGTTCAAAAATTTCTCTATTTAAACACATTGAAATGTTTTTAAAAGAACAAAACCCTTTTTCCCTGTTTATAACACCAACACTGGCAAGTTTATTTCTTACAACTTCGTTTAATTCATCGGGACTGATATAAAGAGCGCAACCGGAACTGCATTCCCCGGAATTAAAAGGACAGGTAAGTTTATCTTCTTTCATTTTTATTTATCCTTATTTATTTTGAACAGGCTTCTATAATAAGTTTTTGCCATCCTATTGCTTTTTCTATATAACAATCCGCACCCCTGCTCAGGCATTTTTCTTTATACTCCTGTTTTGAAGAAGCTGACATCATTATAATTTTTGTATTTAATTTGCAAAAAAGTGCTAATTTTTTTATCTCATCAAGAAGAATAAAACCTTCTCTTTCCGTCGGAATAAATAAATCGAGAACGACATATCCAAAATCTTTTTTCTTATATTGACTTATTGCATCGTAAAGTTCTTTTGAAGTAGTTACTTCAAAACCGAGTTTTTTAAAGAGAATATCAAGCTGATATGTAATAATACCCAGATCATCAACAATAAGAATACTTTTAGGTCTTATTACGGTATCACTTATTTCGCCGCCTTTTAAAAATTCGCTTTTTTCCGTACTATCCAAAAGCGATTTTCCTAAACTATTTTGTGAAAGTATAGCATTATCCAATTTTTGTCTTATTGTTTTTACTGCTTTGTTTAAATGCTCAAGCTCTATTTCCTTAGGCGGCATCATATCAGCCAGACCAAAGAAATTTTGTATAAAACTTTTATTAACTTCTATTGAAAAATTTTCACCTGACATAAAACTCTCTTTTATTTTTATTTCTGTCTTTTTTTATTCTAACTATTTATTTTAATATATGCCACCATTTTTTTATAAAATTTTTATTTCTTTTTTCTTTTAAGGTAATTTCTAAAACTTTAATAAGATCTCTATCGTTTAAATCAAAGTGAATTTTAAGCTGTTCCATATAATTATTCAAAGATCTGGACGCATTCTGTTTTTTCTTAACCAGAACATTGTCAAATAATCGTTTTTGAGCCGGTGAATTAGTCATAAAAAAAACCTTTTATTCTCCCTTACCTTCTATTTAGATTATATTTTTTTTCTTTTTATTACATTCGATAAAAGTTTAGTTTTATAAAAATGCTGTCCTCGGCTTATTTCAAGAGAAAATGCAATATAACTTTACCCATTTATTTGTACACTATAGCAATATGTTTTTTCTTTAAAAAAATTTAAAATATTTTAATCTACTTATTTAGGGGAGTTTTTGATAAAAAATGAAATTCAGTTTACCTAAAAATTTAAGAAAAAATTTTAAAAGGAACTTGAAAAGATTAAATTTTGTTAATGATAATATACATAAAAAGAGAGTTATAATTTGGGATAAAATTTGTCCTAAATGTAAAAATTTTATTTACGGAAACAATGCTTTTTGTACTTGCGGTTATTCGGCATCCAGGGAAAAAGTTATTAAATTATGGGGTATTATAGCTTTTACATGGTTTTTTATAATTGTTTTTATTTGCTTTTTGTTCAACAGTTTTTCAGAATTGCATTCTGTTGTTTATAAAAAACTTGAAAAAAATGATTCTGATTTTTATTCACTTTCTCCTGCAAATGTCCAAATAATAACTGATTTAAGATCTTCAAAATACAAAGACTATATTCAGACTATTTATGTTAACCCTATAGCAAGAAATAAACTTATGGTTTTAATAAAACCTGTTTACTGGGAGATGCTTTCTCTGGAAGAAAAAGACTTATTAAAACAAATCATAATGAAAAAATGGAGTGAAATTTATCAAAACACGACTCCTTTTTCAAAATTCAAACCTGAAGTCCAGCTTGCCAATTTTAAATAACATGAAATTATACTAAAACGAATTTATTTTCGATAAAACAGGCAATTTTTTAAAATTTCATGTTTTTAAAATAATATATGGAATACAAGGAAGCTAATATTGATCAGGAATGCTAATTTTTTAGTATTTTCGGCGAAGCCTGCTGTTAACAACCAGCAAAGCATTACTCCTCCAAAAATTAATATATTGCCTGAAGCCGGATCTAATCAACCTGCTTTTAAAAAACAGGCTGTAACCGACTCATGGGTGCCTTCAAGCAATCCTTTCTCTAAACCTGAAGTCAAAACAGTATTTTCGGGAAAAAATTCTTTATTAAAAATAAAAGAATATTTCCAAAACAACCCTATAGAGGTTCAAAAGCCTGAAGGGGTGAAAAAAGCTTGCGACCATTTGATTAAACTGCTTGCCAAATACGATCCCTACACAGCAGACCATTCATATCAGGTTGCAGGAATAGCTACACAATTTGCAAAATCTATGAATAAATTCACTTACGAGGATCTTGAAGAAATCAAGACAGCCTCCCTTCTCCATGATATTGGAAAATTAGGTGTAAATCCGGAAATTTTAAATAAAACCGGACGTTTAACAAATAAAGAAAAGGAACTACTGGATCAACATGCTTTATTTGGTGAACAAATTCTTGAACAAATCGGTTTAACAAAAAACAAAAGTTTTGGAAATATAGCAGCTCTTGTAGGCAGCCATCATTCCCCTGTTAATAAATTCTCTTTTTTCAATAAAAATAAACAAAAAGAAGATGTTATAAAATTGGCGGACGTATATAACGCCTTAACAACAAAACGATCCTACAAGCCGGCTTTTTCACCACAAGAAGCAATAGGGATAATGGAAAAAATGCAGGAAGAAAATCCTAAATGGACTCCGGATGTATTTAATAAATTCAAAGGATTTGTTGATCAAAATTATGGCTACAAAGAAAAACTTCCGCTAATAACTGATAACCCTTTTAAAAAGTCTGTGGTTGCAAATGCTTTTGTGTAAAAAAATTTATGCGATAAAATAAAGTTACTTTAATAAGGGTGACTTTAGTTATGACTATCATAAAAAACCAACAAATTAAAAAAAATAGGATAATGTCCGGCATGCGTCCTACGGGAAAGCTTCATTTGGGGCATTATATGGGTGTTTTAAAAAATTGGATATCTTTTCAGGATGATTATGAATGCTTTTTTGCAATAGCAGACTGGCATGCGCTCACTACAAAATTCGATGACACTTCAGCTTTAAAGCAAAATATTGTTGATGTCGCTCTTGATTGGCTTGCCTGCGGAATAAATCCGGAAAAATCAATTATTTATGTGCAGTCGCTTGTTCCTGAAACAGCAGAGCTTCATTTATTATTAAGTATGATTACTCCTCAAAATTGGGTAGAACGAGATACAACTCTTAAAGATATGATTAAAATTCTCAGAGGCAACATTGAAGAAAATGAAGAAAATCAAAATTACTCAGGGCTTGTCAGCTACGGGCTTATGGGGTATCCTGTCTTGCAAACTGCGGATATTATTCAATTTAATGCTTCTTTAGTGCCTGTAGGAAAAGATCAGCTTGCACACCTCGAAATTTCAAGGGACATCGCAAGAAGATTTAACCACCTTTATAAAACAAATTTGATTAAAGAACCTCAACCAAAACTAACTGAAACACCTTTATTGAAAGGAATAGACGGTCAAAAAATGGGGAAATCTTTTAACAACGATATAAAAATTTCTGATTCAGAAGAAATTACCACTAAAAAAATCATGCAGGCAATTACTGACAGAAACAGGATTAAGAAAACAGACCCCGGAAATCCTGAAAACTGCGAAGTGGTATGCCCTTATTATAAAATTTTTGCGGACGAAGAAACCGTTAAAAAACAACGGTATAACTGCGAAAATGCTCTCTGGGGCTGTGCAGACTGCAAGAGAGAACTGGCTTCCATTATAAATAACCAATTTAAAGATACAAGAGAAAAAAGACTTGAATTTGAAAAAAATCCTGATTATATTCATGAAATAATCAAAACAGGAAGTCAAAAAGCAAGAGAAGAAGCAGCTTTGTTCTTAAAAGAAATCAAAAAAACTATGAGACTTTATTAAAACTAGATCGGTTTAGCAAAAAATGCTTTCATCAAATAAAATAATTGAATCTTTAAAAGAAACACATAAACCAAGCCTAAGAGCTAAAAACTTTCTTAAATATCTAGGGACAGGAGTATTAGTAACTGTTGGATTTATTGATCCCGGGAATTGGGCAGCTAACATTGCGGCTGGTTCTACTTTTGGTTATTCTTTACTCTGGGTTATTACTATAGCAACTTTTATTTTAATAATTTTACAGCAAAACGCTGCTCAGCTTGGTATAGTTTCCGGCATGTGTTTAGCAGAAGCAGCAACTGCATATCTTAAACCATACATATCAAGACCTGTTTTATTTTCAGCAATTTTGGCAGTAATTGCTACTGCTCTGGCAGAAATAATCGGTTCTGCTATAGCTTTAAACATGTTGTTTCATTTACCTATAAAAATAGGCGCTATTTTGTCGGCAATATTTTGTTCATGGTTATTGGCGACAAATTCTTATAAAAAACTTGAAAACTTAATCATTGGTTTTGTTTCATTGATAGGAATATCATTTTTATTTGAATTAAATCTTCCTCATATAAACTGGGGCGTGGTTGCTTCAAGCTCGTTTATTCCTTCTTTTCCGCATGGATCATTATTTGTGATTATGGCAATGCTCGGTGCAGTAGTAATGCCTCATAATTTATTTTTACACTCAGAAATTATTAACAACAAAGAGTGGCATCTGGAAGGCGAAGACAAAATAAAAAAACACCTTAAGTATTCTTTTATTGATACACTTTTTTCGATGATTATAGGTTGGGCAATTAATTGCGCAATTATAATTGTTGCTGCCGCTACTTTTTTTGATCATCATGTTGTTGTAACAGAGTTACAACAAGCTGTTGTATTATTAAAACCTATTCTCGGTCATTTTTCTTCAATTGTTTTTTCGATAGCTCTTTTATTTGCGGGAATTGCTTCCGCTACTACAGCAGGTATAGCAGGCGGAAGTATTTTTGCGGGTTTATACAAAGAAATTTACGATATTACTGATGTTCATACAGAAATCGGCTCATATATAACCTATATTGCCGCTGTTTTAATAATATTTTTCATTTCTGATTTTTACAAAGCAATAATACTTTCTCAAATTATTCTTAGTATTCAACTGCCTTTTACAATTATTTTGCAGATATATTTGACTTCTTCTCCTAAAATAATGGGGAAATATATAAGCAATAAGTTTTTTAATGTTTTTCTGTGGTTCATAGCTTTTGTTGTTATTATTTTAAATATTTTACTTGTTGTTTTCAGCCTTAAAGGCTAAAAACGGGTATTAAGTTGCGACAACAGGGCAAGAATAAACAACAATGATAAAACTGAAAAAGTGGATGATGAAATTATGGAACTCGCCAAACAAATTGCTTTAAAGGCACAGGGTAAATCATGCCCCGTTGTCCGGATAGAAATTTTTTAAGTTATCCTCCTCTGCCGCCATTTGTTGTCCTTCATTTTTACTCATTTTTTCGTCCTTTCATTTTTTTCTATTTTATCTCGATGAAAGGAGGATAACTTCAATTTTTTTCTGTCCGATTTCTACGGCATATTATACTTAACATAATATCATGAACTTTGGAATAAAAGGAATATAGTTGCAATAAAAGGTATAAATAATCCATACCTTTTATTCTGTTTTTGTAATTTGATACAAAAAACAGAATAAATATTTTAAGACTTATTTTATTAATATTTACTAAGTCTCTTAGTCCAAAAGGCTCTCAAATTCGCCATACTGCGTTATTTTAATTAATATAGCTAGAAAAGCCGTATATAAAACGCAAACCTTATAAATTATATATCTTGGGTCGTACAAAAATCGATTTAGAACATCAATTCGAAAATATAAAAAGTGTAAATGAGCCATTCCCATTAACATCATTTTATTAAATGGTGGAAGCTCTAAGAGGTCATCTGAAAAGTTTTTCATTTAGTTAACCGTCTTAGCATTAAATGT
>JBAWVS010000064.1 GCA_037147175.1 bacterium | reverse complement strand
CTAATGAAAAATACCGAGAATTAACGGGTGTTGCGATTGCTTAGCGAATTCACCTATTATATTACTTAGAGTAAATAATAAAAAAAATTACAGAAATAAACAAAATATATTAATTATTGAGTAAATTTAATTTGAATTTAAAAAATTTTATGTTGATGATACTATAAATATTAAATAATCGTGTAAATTTAAGGATATAAGAAGAGTCATGATAAGTACAAGCGGATTAACACTAAGATTTGGCGGACGTGAATTATTCAAAGACGTTAATATAACATTTACTCCGGGTAACTGCTACGGATTAATAGGAGCAAACGGATCAGGCAAATCAACTTTTTTAAAAATTCTCTCAGGAGAAATTGAATCTAATTCAGGAGATGTTTTTAAAGCACAGGGAAAAAGAATTGCTGTATTAAAACAAAACCATTTTGAATTTGATAATTTTAAAGTTTTAGAAACTGTGATAATGGGGCATAAAAGGCTCTATGACATTATGAATGAAAAAGAAGCTATATATGAAAAGTCTGATTTTAGCGATGCAGACGGCATAAAAGTCGCCGAACTTGAAAATGAGTTTGCTGAACTTGACGGGTGGGAAGCAGAATCAAATGCAGGAAGTCTTTTAAATTCTTTAGGCATTGAAACAGATCTTCATGAATTATTAATGAGCGAGCTTACAGGCAGTGAAAAAATCAGGGTTCTTCTTGCACAGTCGCTTTTTGGCAATCCCGACATTCTACTGATGGATGAACCGACTAACCACCTTGATGTTGATACAATTATGTGGCTTGAAGAATTTTTGATAAATTTCCAAAACACAGTTATAGTTGTTTCTCACGACAGAAGATTTTTAGACAGAGTTTGCACACACATAGCAGATATTGACTACAGCAAAATCCAGCTTTATACAGGAAATTATACATTCTGGTCAGAAGCAAGCCAGTTGGCTTTAAGACAAAAACAGGATCAGAACAGAAAAACCGAAGAAAAAATGGAAGAGTTAAAGACCTTTATTGCCAGATTTAGCGCTAATGCATCAAAAGCAAAACAGGCAACTTCCAGAAAAAATCTTCTTAATAAATTAACTCTTGAAGAAATTAAACCATCGAGCAGAAGATACCCGTTTATGGTATTTAAGGCTGACAGAGAAGCAGGAAACGATATTCTGCACATTGAAAAATTAAACAAAACCATTGATGGTGTAAATATAATAAAGAATTTTACATTAACTGTTGATAAAGGCGAAAAAATTGCTTTTGTAGGAAAAGAAAATTTACCGGCAGATACACTTTTTCAAATACTTACAGGTGAACAGGAAGCGGATAGCGGAAGCTTTAAATGGGGAGTTACAACGACTCAAGCTTATTATCCGAAAGACAATTCAAAATTTTTTGAAGATGATCTTAACCTTGTAGATTGGCTTCGTCAGTATTCAAGAGAAAAAGAAGATAATTTCCTCAGGGGTTTTCTCGGCAAAATGCTTTTTTCAGGAGAAGAAACCCAGAAGCAAACAAGAGTTCTTTCCGGAGGCGAAAAAGTTCGCTGTATGTTCTCTAAAATAATGGTTTCCGGTGCTAATGTATTAATAATGGATGAGCCTACAAACCACCTTGATTTGGAATCTATTTCTGCGCTAAACAACGCTTTGATTGATTTTCCCGGAACATTGCTGTTTATTTCGCAAGACCATCAGTTTATTGACTCTATAGCTGACAGAATCATTGAAATCACTCCATCCGGCTGGATAAACGAGCAAACTTCTTATGATGAGTACTTGACTAACCCGAAAATCAAGAAAAGACGCGAAGAATTATACAAAATGAATAATCCTCACCTTTCAAAAAAATAGCCTAATATACATTTGGTCTGGGTTTAAATTTTGTGTGGAGATATTTGTGAGAAATATGGCTTAACGGTTCTCCGAGGAAATCTTTATATAGTTTAGTTATAAATGGATTTTCGTGTGCTTTTCTGATTTTTTTGCCGAAATCTATAGCATAAAGGCTTTCCATTCTGGCTTTTATTACTTCATAGTCTTCTGTATAAGGCTGGCCGCCTCCTGCAATGCAACCACCGGGACACGCCATTACTTCCATAAAATCATAGTTAACTTCACCGTTTTTTATTTTTACAATAACTTTTCTGGCCTCGGATAGAGAACTGACGGCTGCAACATTAATAATTTTTCCGTTTACATTAAGAGAAGCTTCTTTTATCCTGCTTAAGCCCCTTACTGATTTAAAATTTATTTCTTCAAGTTCAGTTCCTGTCATTAATTGATATGCTGTTCTTAAAGACGCTTCCAAAACCCCGCCTGATGCTCCGAAAATTTCTCCCGCACTTGATGCAGCCCCCAGCGGATTATCAAAGTCAGACTCTTCAATCTGAAAAAAGTCCACGCCGCCTGTTTTTAAGATTTTGGCAAGTTCCCTTGTTGTTATTACGACATCAACATCTTGAAGTCCGTCAACTTTATTTGTATTTCTTGTTATTTCAAATTTCTTTGCAGTACATGGCATAACTGATACAACAAAAATATCTTCAGGTTTAATACTGTTCTGAGTGGCAAAATAACTTTTTATTATTGCGCCTAACATTTGATGAGGAGATTTGCATGTTGAGAGGTTAGGAATAAATTCAGGGTAAAAAGTTTCAATAAATTTGGTCCATCCCGGTGAACAGGAAGTCATCATAGGAAGTTTTCCATTATTATTTATGCGGTTAACAAGCTCGCTTGCTTCTTCCATAACTGTCAAATCAGCGCCAAACGCTGTATCAAAAACTTTTTTAAAGCCTAGTTGCCTTAAACCGCTTACCATTTTTCCTGTTGAAACAGTTCCTGCCTTTAAACCCATTGCTTCACCGATAGTTACCCTTATAGACGGTGCTGTTTGAACTATAACGCACTTGTTTACATCTGCCAGAGCGTTAAATACTTCTTCTGTAGAGTCTTTTTCTATAAGTGATGCGACAGGACAGGAAATTACACATTGTCCGCAGTCTATACAAACAGAATCTGCAATTTTATTTCTAAAAGCAGGCAATATTTCTGAATAAAAACCTCTGTCAACAAATTCAATTGCGTGAACATCCTGCAATTCTTCACAAACTTTTGTGCATCTGCCGCATAAAATACATTTTCCATAATCTTTTACATAAGCTTCAGAAGAACAATCTTTATAATCAGGTCGTTTTTTACCTTTATAGACATTTTCTGAAATTTCGTATTCTTCGCATAGTGTTTGGAGCTTGCAGTCGCCATTTCTCCTGCATACAAGACACTCCATATTGTGGTTTGCCACAAGAAGTTCCAAAAGTGTTTTTCTTGCTTTTAAAACTCTGGGAGTATGAGTTTGAATTATTAACCCTTCTTTTATCGGAAAAACACAAGAAGCAACGAGATTAGCACTATTTTCTACCTCTACCACGCAAAGCCTGCAAGCACCCCTTCTGCTAATAAACGGATAATAGCAAAGTGTAGGAATGTTTATTCCGATTGACTTTGCCGCATCCAGTATAGTCCAATCCTGCTTTGCTTCGACAATTTTTCCGTTTATGGATATTTTTACATTTTCCATAAATATTACCTGCTTGTATTTTTAAACCATCAAAAAGTCTAAGTCATCTTAAATAAAAAGATTTTGTTTTAATATTCTCTACAAAGACAGGTTTTTCAAACTTTTGTACAAAAACTTAGCATTAATTTCTAAATAATTTAAAGATGTTTTATAATAAAACTAAATTATATTATTATTAATATTGAAAAGACCTTAATGGGTAAAAAAATATGAATTTTAAGTACGAACAAGAAATAGACGACTTTAAAAAAGAACTTGACGAATTTCCTCAATATTTATGCAGAAGGTGTGGAAAATGCTGCAAAGTAATTGCAACCTCTGATACACATGAAGAACTTGAAAGACTTGCAGCACTTGGTAATATTGAAGCAAAAGTGTTTACGGATCTTTTCAAAAGATTTACTTCGGTGGAAGAAGCCAGAAAGGCTGTACCTGAGCAAGTAGATAAGATTCTTGATGAACTAAGCTATAAAGAAGATGTTGATGTAAATAATGTAACTTTTTACTACTGCCCTCATATCACAGAAGATAATTTATGCCCTATGCACGAAAAAAGACCTACTGTTTGCAGTCGTGCGCCACATCATGGCTGGACATGTATGCCTCCGGGCTGCGGCTTTGAAGGCTGGCAATTTGAACTGAGAGAAAAATATAAGCAAATGACCCGCAAATTTAAAGAGTACTTAACTGCGGTAGAAGCACTTTCCGAAGATGGAAAAGTCCCCGGAAAAGACATGACGATAGAAGAATTTAAAAAATTAATTGATGAACAAATAAAACCCTGGAGTAAATATGGATCTATGTTCTGGTAAAAGGATAAACAAATTATGTCAGAAGCTGTAAAAAAAATAAAAGAACTACTAAAACTTCCTCAAAAATTGTGCAATATGTGCGGAAGTTGCTGCAAAATTGCTACCTTTAAAGCTGGTTTGTCTTATGAGCAAATATTGGAGCTGATAGCAAATCCCGAAACTGACCCTACACAGGTTGAAGGAGCAAAAGACTTTCTAACAATATTTGAACCTTATTATACTCATGATGATATAAAAAAAATTGCACCTGACTTTTACGAAAGAGTTATGAAACAAGTGGGAAAACCGAACATGTCTTTCTTTAGATGCAGGTTTATCGGCAAACATGGAGGCTGTTTAATCCATGAAGACAGACCGCTTTTATGCAGGATGTACCCCGTACCGCATGAAAGAACAATGTTTTTCCCCGGATGCGGCTTTGAAGAGCAAAGTATTGCTAATTGGAAAGAAATCGAAATAATTATAGAAGAAGTAAGAAAAAGATCAGAACAAACTTCTTAATTAATAATAAAAAAGTTTTTTTAAATATATTAAGAAATATTAAATTGTATTTTTCCCTAAGAGGTCATTATTACAAGATTAATCATCTCTTAGGGTATTTTATTTATTTTTGAGAAGCAATTTTTCAGCTTTATGAACTTTGTATAAGCAGGTGTATTAAATATAGTGGATTTTTATGAATATTAACAAACCATCATACTTGAGTTTCAAAGGAGCAGATAAAGACAACTTAAATGAATATGCTCAATTCCATGACATAGGAGCAAGCATGCTTGCGTTGACTGATAAAAGACTTTGTAATATTGATACACAGGTGGAAGCTGACAAATTCATTAAATTACCTAAAGGAATAATAAATACTAACACTGATGCAAATGCAGGTTTTCATGACGAGAGTCATTTTCTTCAGCAAATAGTTAAAAAAATTATAGCTACTCATAAAGATTTATTAGGGCAGACTAATTTGCCTTTAAATTTAAGGAAATTGGTCTGTTTTGTGCCGTCAATCGTATGCGCAAACCCTAAAACATTAGAGCCAAACTATGCACCATTTATTACAAACGCAAAAAAAATAACTCGAGAAGGACAACTTGCAAAACTTGAATATGTCGATTATAACAGAGTTACAGCAGAATTAAACAAACAAACGGAAATTCCTGTTAGTAAAGATTTATCGAATAATGTATTTTTTCTAAATGATTTACTGGGAGCCGGAATCAAAGTTGCGGAGGATATAGCTAAAAAACCTGAATTAATTTTTACAAATGAAGAATTTAAATTAATTGAATCTATTAATAAAGGATCAAATACACAGGCTAAAAAAAACATCAAAAACCCTCTTGAAGGCTTTAAAGCAATGGTTGTTATGAATGGAGGAGGTTGTGGTGTTTCTATAGTGGAGTTTTTAAATAAAGAAGTAATAATAAAATCACCTGAAGGGTGTCATGATATTGCAATAAAAATGCCTGAAAAAGGTGCTACATCAATAAATATAAAAAATGAAATTACAAGGCCTCCTAAAGCAGGTGCGGCTGTTGGCTCACTGCTTACAAATTTTTGTGAAAATATCGGCATTGACAAAGTGAAATACAAAAATGAAATAAATAATTTTGTAGCAGCCGGAGAAGCACGATTAGTAACAGAAGAGGCTGTTAAACTAGACAAAAAATCTGACAGTCATAAAATTGAATTATTAGAACAAACAGGCTTTTTTAATATTAAAGAAGAAGGTAATAAAAAAGAATTTAGACTGAAAGAAAAATATGCAGGTTCTAAAAACGAACGATTCAGAACTGCAAGAACTAAAACTATAGAACAATATGCTTATATAATGGGGGAACTGGCTTTTACTTCTTTAAACAGGGGGGAGAACGCTTTAATTGTAGCAGGACCGTTAGCTTTTGGACTTAATGATGTAATCAAAAATAATCCGCAGGATTTTAACGGCAAAGACTCCTTAAGCGGCCTAATTGAAGATAAAATGATTGATTTTTCAAAGAACATAGTACATGACGAAGAATCTACAAAAGAAATGAAAGATTGTCGCAGATATAGAATTATATGCGACAAAGAAAAATTTGATATTAACGATAATACAGAAGGTGCAAAATCGCTTCTTAATCCTGATACAGAAATAATTAGAGGTATATGGAGCGGAAATACCGTCAAATTAAATCTTGATGCAATAAAAAAAGTTCCTTAGCCATTATTTATAAGAAAATAAGACGGCATATAAAGAGCGCTGCAAGCATACCGGCAATGTCAGCCACTATACCTGCTATAAGGGCATGCCTGATTTTTGTAATTCCTACAGAGCCGAAATAAACAGCTATAACATAAAGAGTTGTTTCCGAGCTTCCCGTCATTACGGCTGCTAATCTTGCCATATAAGAATCTCCTCCGTAGTGTTTTGCAATTTCTGTTGTTATGCCAAGCGCTCCACTTCCCGACAACGGTCTTATAATTGCAAGAGGCAGTATATCAGCAGGCATTCCAATTAATTTTAAAATCGGTGAAAGAGCATGAGCTAAAAATTCTATCGCCCCTGATGCTCTAAACATACCAATAGCAACTAAAATCCCTACTAAATACGGAATTATCCTGACACCGATATCAAAACCTTCTTTTGCTCCATCTATAAAAGTCTCATAAAGAGGAATTTTTTTATATAAAGCCGTAAGAAGGAAAGCTAAAAGCATTACAGGCAATATCCATACTGAAAAAACATTTACTGTATGTGCAATAAAATGTTTTGTTATTTGAAATGTATGAATTAGTGTGTTTATCAATTGTTTCTCCATTACGTTAAAGATTCTTCACTTTGCTCTGAATGAGAATGATTAATTTCCGACATTTCAGCTTTAATATATTTTTCTTTATTAAAAAAGGGGATTTTTTCGAGAATTTTTACAACTGTAACGGCAGAAATTAAAGCGATTAAAGTTGAAATAAAAGTCGGTCCTATTATTATAGTAGGATTTTTTGCACCTGAAGCTGCTAAAACTGCAATAATAGAAGCCGGTACAATTTGAACACCCGCCGTGTTTATTGCCAGAAAAGTACACATTGCATCTGTTGCGACTTTTTTTGAGGAATTAAGTTTTTGCATTTCACTCATCGCTTTTATTCCGATAGGAGTTGCCGCATTTGTTACCCCTAAAGCATTTGCAGTAAAATTCATAGCTATATGACCTATTGCAGGGTGATCTGGCGGTATATCAGAAAAAAGTCGTTTTGTTATCGGTTTAATAAGTTTTGAAATAGAGGAAACTATGCCTGATTTTTCGGCTATCTTCATCATACCCAGCCAAAAAGCCATAACTCCTATAAGAGAAATTGAAATTTCAACGGCAAGTTTTGAAGAATCAACGATAGATTGAACTACAGCGTCTATTCTCCCGTTGATACCGCCTATAATAATTGCTGCTAATATAAAGAAAAACCAGATATATCCGAGCATAAAATAAATCCTTGATAATTTTAAATATCCTATTTATGATTTAAGAGAGTTATGTTTTCGAAAATCAGGCTAAATTTAAAGGAATGGTTTTCAAAATCAAACTTATATAGTATAGAATAACATTCTACAGAAATTATGGAAAAAAGGTAAGTACCTTATGATAAAAGTTGCTATTATCGGCTCAACAGGCTATGCAGGGGAAGAATTAACAAGAATATTGCTTCATCACCCTGAAGTTGAAGTTTCACATGTCACATCTCATTCTTTTTCGGGTAAGAGATATGACAGCATTTATCCGAGTTTTGCAAATAGATTTAATAATTTATGCGAAGAAGAAAACATTGAAAAACTAGCTGAAGACTCTGATGTTATCTTTATAGCGCTTCCGCACGGTATTGCATCAAAAAAAATAACGACCGAAATACTTAATAAAGTAAAAATAATAGACATAGGTGCTGATTTTAGGATAAAAAATCAAAAAGTTTATGAAGAATGGTATAAAACAGAACATGAAAGCCCTTATCTTCTAGAACAAAGCATTTATGGACTTTGCGAATGGAAGAGAAACGAGATTAAAAATGCAAAATTGATTGCAAATCCTGGTTGTTTCACAACTTGCAGTATATTAAGCCTTTCGCCTCTTGTAAAAGAAAATTTAATCGACCTGAATTCAATTATTATTGACGCAAAATCAGGTGTTACAGGTGCAGGAAGAACTCTTGATATTGGCACACATTACACAGAGTGCAACGAAAGCACAAAAGCCTATAAAGTAGCAAGTCACAGGCATACTCCTGAAATTGAACAAGAATTAAGCGCACTCGCAGCAGGACAGGAATTTAAATTATCATTTACTCCTCACCTGATACCAATGCAAAGAGGGATACTTTCCACATGTTATGCCAATTTAAAAGATTCTTCAGTTACTTATGAACAAATAAAAGAAGTTTACAAAAAATATTACGGCAACGAGTATTTTATTAGGCTCACCGAAAAAGGTATTTTCCCTGAAACCAAATGGGTAAGAAACTCAAATTACTGCGATATAGGCTTTGCAATAGACAAAAGAACGAACAGAATAGTTGTTGTTGGAGCTATAGATAACTTAATAAAAGGTGCAGCAGGACAAGCAATACAGAATATGAATATAATTTTCGGTATTGAAGAAAAAACCGGTCTTGATAACATCCCGATATCAATTTAATTTATTTTATATAACTCTAATATTTTTTATTGAACCATTTAATTTCTTTTTTTGCCTGTTCTTTAAGGTCAAAATTTTCAGGTAATCTTTTTCTTATCCTGATATTAAATGCTTTTGCTATCTCCCGCAGAGTGTTAATAAACGATTTTTCTGATGCAGGAGTACCTTCAAGAATCATCATATGTTTTCCGTGTCTTCTCATTGTTTGATGAATTTTTAAATTATTAATATCTATAGAATCGTTTACTATACGAGGAATAGTTGTTCCTCTTACAAGTACATGACCAAATGCCAAATTTTGAGGTTTGTTTCTTATTTCCATAAATTTGTATCCTTCTCTTTCTAAATTTAATTTAAATGTGTACAATATGATAAAACTTATGATAAAAATTGATATTAATAGTTGATTATATTAATAAATAAAAATTCAACTTTGGTTTAAAAGGAAAATGCAATGAAAGAATTATTACAGGAAAATATTATAAAAGAAATAGCCGGTAGTGTAACTGCCCCGATTGGATATAGTGCAACAGGCGCTCATATAGGACTTAAAAAAAAGAAAAAAGACTTAACAATAATAAAAAGCGAAATTTCTGCAACTGCATCGGGTGTGTTTACCCAAAATTTAGTCAAAGCAGCGCCTGTTTTGTGGAATCAGCAAATCGTTAACAATAAAGTCAAAGCAATAGTTGTCAACAGTGGAAACGCAAACGCATGCACAGGCGAACTTGGTTTTAAACACACAGAAATAATGGCACAAACGCTTGCAGATTGTATCAAGACAACTAAGGAAGAAATAATAGTGTCTTCTACCGGAGTCATCGGGGTTCATTTGCCTATCGAAAAAATTGTAGAAGGAATAAAAACTGTAGTTTCAACTTTAGAAACAACAAGAGAAGCTGCTAAAAGAGCAGCTGAAGGAATTATAACCACAGATACTTATACAAAAGAAATTGCTGTAGAAGTTGAAATAGACGGAAAACCTGTAAGAATAGGCGGGATGGCAAAAGGTTCCGGCATGATTCACCCGAATATGGCAACAATGCTTTCTTTTGTTACGACTGACGCTGATATTTCAAAAAACATGCTTGATAAAGCTTTAAAAGACAGTGTAGAAAACACTTATAATATGATTTCTGTCGATGGAGATACAAGTACAAACGATATGGTAATCGTTCTGGCTAATGCAATGGCTCAAAATACTCCTATCACAGAAGAAAATGAAAACTATTTTAAATTCAAATCAGCACTTGATTATGTTAACAAATATCTTGCAAAGCAAATTGTTAATGACGGTGAAGGTGTTACAAAAGTTCTGGAAGTGGTAGTCAAAGGCACTGCAACCAAAGATGACGCCAGAAAAATTGCAAAATCAATAATTTGCTCAAATCTTGTAAAAACAGCTTTCTTCGGCGAAGATGCTAACTGGGGCAGAATCCTTTGTGCAGCAGGCTATTCAGGTGCAAATTTTAATCCTGAGAAAACCAGTATAAGTTTTTCCAGCTTAGGCGGTGAAATTACGCTTTTTTCCAACGGTGAACCTTTAAATTTTGACGAGGATAAAGCTCTTCAAATTCTTAAAGAAAGAAAAATCCAAATTTTATTGTCTTTGCAAGACGGCACAGAAGAAGCTGCCGCATGGGGCTGTGATTTAAGTTATGAATACGTAAAAATTAACGGAGAATACAGAACATAATAAAAGCCCTGAGTTTTTCACACAAGGCTTTAAAATTTTTTATAATTTTAACAAGTTATTAAGCAAAATACAGAATAGAGTTCATTTGATCTTCTTTTGCTTCATCTATTTGAGCTTTATTATCGGGCGTATTTGGTATTACTTCAGTACTAATTTTGTAATTTTGGAATAGGTCTCTAAATTTATTTCAGGAGTTACGCAAAGTAATTTAAAATATTAAAAATAAAGAATCCTGACTTTCC
>JBAWVS010000063.1 GCA_037147175.1 bacterium | reverse complement strand
TAAACGGCTTTTCGGTCGGGCAAAGCCCGTCCTTCTGCCTCTGCTCGCAATCCGCAAAATGGCTAAAAAGTTCTTTTTTTATTATTTCGGAATCAATTTTAATCATAGTATTTTTATAGTTAATAAAAGGATAAGGTGATTCATCAGCAGCAATTACTGTTCCTATCTTCTTTACAGTAACTTTAGCCTCCATAAGCTCTTTGTAAGAAGCTTCTGAAACAGTCCCAACAAGTTCATAATCTTCCCCGCCAAATAAAATCCACTTAAAAATCTTTGTTTCATCATCTGCTATAAGAGATAAGTCTTTATCATATGGAATATCATCAAATTTTATAGCCATTGCAACATTACTTAGCAGGCAAATCTTTGACAAAGCATCGGCAAGCCCGTCACTTGCATCCATTAATGCAGGTTTTTTAGCCAATTCAAGTATTTTTCTTCCTTCTTTTATTCGAGGCACAGGATTTATATGTGCTTCAACAAATTTTTGTTTTATTTCTCCGGAAAAATTATTTTCAAATTTATCTGCATTTTCCAAAATCTCAAAACCTGCCTTACTTGAGCCAAAATTTCCTGTGACAATTACATAATCACCGACTTTTGCATTTCTTCTATTGGCGGGAATTAAGCCGTTGCCAAATCCCAAAGCGCAAACACTTATTGTAATTTGAAAAGCTTTTGTTAAATCTCCGCCAACCACAAAAACTCCGTATTCATTACAAATATCATGAACGCCTTTATAAAACTCTTCTACAAACAGCTCATCTGTGTCTTCCGGCAGAGAAAGAGAAATTAGCACATAAGAAGGTTCTCCTCCGGCTGCTGCAATATCGCTTAAATTTACCGCTATTGCTTTTCTCCCCAATAAATACGGGGAAGTCGAAGATTTTCTGAAATGAACGTTTTCTATAAGCGTATCTTGCGTAACAATTAAATCTTTTTTATGAATATAAGCAGTATCATCCCCGATAAAATGCGCTGATTCGGGAAGTGTTTTTTTAATTAAATCTATAAAACAATCTTCTTTCATAAAAGATAGTTTAACAAAAAAAGCTCTTAATAGAGCTTTTTTCTTATGCTATTCCGAAAAGTTTTCTTCCAAGTTCGCCGTTTTGTGTAACAATGGCGTTATTTCCAAGACCGGTTTGACCCTGCTCAGGCCTGAGGAAACTCAACCCATTCTCGGTTCTGCCCTGAAGCCCGGCAAATGAAACCTGCTGTTTGAAAGGATTACCCGCTGCAATAACTCCCTGACTCTCTGGAGAAACAGGTCTACTTACAGGCAAAGTTTGGGCTTGCAGTCCCTGATTTGCAAACGGATTTGTAGAAATAAACTTGTTGATATCAAATCCCATATATTTTCTCTCTATATAAATGCCTATATATTATTAAAGTATTCTCAAAAGTTTAAATTACACTTAGACCGATTTTTTGTTACATTATTTAATAATTACTGCTTCTACAGAAAATTTATTTTCTTTTTCTTCAATCTCCACAACAGCCCACCGCAATGGTTTAAATCCGGTTGTTTCGATAAAATTTTCAATAAAACCCGTATTTATGTTTTTAATGTTTTCTAAAACAAAAGTTTTTCTGAGCAACTGCATTATTTTTAGAACCTTTTAAAAATTAGACTAAATAGAAATAACACTAACTACAGGAATTTGCTTATGGATGCCAATCTGTTTAAAACCTTCATTTTCTACATCTGTAGCCATTTTCCATGCTGTATAAGCCCCAATAATAGCATTCATAGCCGGCAATGGAATTAAATTTGACGGCAGTCCGGAAATATTAAGCCTTTTTTCAATAATCATCTGCAAATACTTACACGCTGCCGGAGATCTTGACCTGTAAGGCGCGTTTATCTGGAGAGTATTTTTTGTATAATCGCAGTTATATCTAAAAACTTCCATGCCTTCTTCCCTAAAATCTTTACACAGCTCGGAACCCCTGTCGCTAAATCTTTGTGTCCAACTATATTTAGAACTTTCAAAGTTTCCCAGCTTAAAAGATCTTGTCAATTTTGATTCTATCCGCCATTTTCCGTTAAGCATCATCATGTTTCTTGGCATGCCGACACATGCCACGATGCTTTCCGCCGGCGCAATGCTTGAGAGGTTTGATTTTAATTCGCTAAGATTATAGGATTTATCCACTCTCAACAAATTTAAATCTCTGTCTATAATTGCTATTCCAGTTTCTACAGAGCCTGATTCAGCAAGAGAAACCCCCACAAAACAAAGTTTGCTTTCTTTGTTTTGGATTTTTATATTTTGTTCTATTAAATTTTGCAATATGGTCTTTCTGTTTATAAATTTGTACTTAAATGCCTATTTGTTATTCATTTTCATTGCGAGGAGGCACAAAGTGCCGACGTGGCAATCTATCTGTATTGCAATCAAATTATTATTTTAATAGATTCTCACGTTCCCGTTGGTCGCTCAGAATGACAGACTTAATTATAACTTGTTTTGAGCTCTTTATCAAATTATCAAGTACTTTGACGTTACAAATGCCAAACTTGTTCCTGATTATTCAACTATTATGCCCGAGTGACAAAACTGCTTCAGGCGAGGTTAACTCGTTAAACCTTTCTTCTGTAAGATATTCTTTGTGTATCAAAAATTCTTTTACTGACAAATTAGTTCCCTCCAGCTCTTTAGCAATCTCTGAAACTTTATTATAACCCAATTCCGATACTAATGCCGTTAAAGTCGCATGGCTGTTTTCAACTTGCTTTTTTATTGTTTCTCTATTAGCTATAATGCCGTCAACACATTTTTCTCTTAATATTTTATTAGCGTTAATAAGAATTTCAAGAGATTCTAAAATTGAAAACGCAATCATAGGAATATTTTGATTTAATTCAAACTGCCCGCCAGCCACGCATTGATTTATTATCACATCATTTCCAAGCACTTTTATACCGACTTGCACAACCATTTCGGGAATTACAGGATTAACTTTGCCGGGCATGATTGACGAACCGGTCTGAACAGGCGGAAGTTTTATTTCACCCAAACCCGCCACGGGTCCTGAATTCATAAGCCTTAAATCGTTTGAAATTTTGATTAAATTCGTGGCATGCGCTTTTAAGATTCCGCTGACTTCGCTGAAAACATCAAGATTCTGGGTGTTTTCAACAAGATTTTCCGCCCGAGCAAGTCCTATTCCTGTCAAATCCCTTAATTTGTCTATAACTCCGAAAATATATTTCTTAGGAGCAGAAAGACCTGTTCCTACAGCAGTTCCACCAATATTAACAACTCGAAGCCTTTCCTCGCATTTATAAATTCTCCACCTGTCACGAGAAACAGCTTCCGAGTACGCAGAAAATTCTTTTCCGAGTGTGATTAAAACCGCATCCATAAGCTGGGTTCTTGCAACTTTAACAATATCGGCAAATTCTTTTTCTTTTTCCTGAAAACTCTCCTGAAGCGAGATAACTTCTTTCTCCAGTTTTCTTAAAAGGAAAATACAGGCTATTTTTAAAGCTGTCGGATAAACATCATTAGTTGACTGATATAAATTTATATCCTCAATCGGATCTACAAATTCGTATTCGCCTTTGTTTTTGCCTAAAAGTTCCAGCGCCCTGTTTGCAATAACTTCATTTACGTTCATGTTTAAAGAAGTCCCCGACCCTCCCTGAATAGGATCAACCACAATATAATCCTGCAACTTGCCTTCTGCCAAATCCTTACAAGCTTCGATTACGGCTTCTGCTTTTTCTTGCTTGTAGGATTGTAACTCATTTTTGGGTTCCAACTTTTTTAAATCTTTATTAACAAGCGCGCATGCCAGCTTTACACATCCGAAAGCCCTAATAAACTCACTGTGCGTTTTGTATCCCGAAACAGCAAAGTTTTTTTTCGCTCTATAAGTATGAATCCCCCAATATGCTTCTTGAGGTATTTCAACAATTCCTAAAAAATCTTTTTCTTCTCTGAATTTCATTTTTCATAATTTCCTGAAAATGAGATAAATATTTAAGTTGAGTGTATTATTTAAATTGATAGAATATAATTATACCAAGATTAAAATAAAATGTATTTAAGGGTAAAGTCGTGTCAAAAATTCTTATATTATCAAGAAATCCCGATATAAATAACGACTTAATCAGTCTTTTAAGCGGCGTTGGCTATGAAGCGATTTCTGTTGGAACAGAAAAAGAGGCTGTTAAGCTCGCTAACGACTTTTCTCCCGATATAGCAATAATTGACACTTCAATAGTTGATATAAACATCGCAGGTATTTGCAGAAGCCTGAAGCTTCAAAACGAAACAAACGATACACAGATAATCCTGCTCACTTCAAAAGACTCTCCTTCAGAAGAAGTGCTTGTCGGAGCTGACGGATATATTACAAAACCTTTTAACGAAAACATTTTAATCGCTACAGTAAATGCGCATTTAAGAATTAAAAAGCTTCTTGATATTTTATATACAAACAACAGCGAACTGGCAAAGAGTTTATACCAATTAAATGTGCTTTATAACATAAGTTCTCAACTTGCAGGAACTCTCGATAAAACAAAACTTATAACAATTATGAATACAGGACTTGATAAAAGCTTAAACTCCGCGCTTTGCCACGCTCTTATTATGAATGAGCCTCAGGATGCAACTTTAATAATAAATTCCCTGTATCCGATATCAGAAGCCCTTGAAGAAGCCTTAAAATTAAGGGCAATGCTCTCTTATAAAAGCATGTTTGAAACAAATAAGCTTCCTTTTGAGCTTTCTATAGCTGATATTGCTGTAGAAAAGCATATCAAAGAACAGGATGGTCTCTTAGACTTAAATATATTGAACTGGGACTGCATGTTTTCGCCAATAAGCACTGTTGACAAGTTTTTTGGCACTGTAGAAATTATCAGACAAAACGAATTTTCCGGAGAAGATTCAACCTGCTTCCAGACAGTTGTAAAACAGGTTGCGCTTCCTTTAGAAAGCGCTCTTCTTTATGAAGAAATACAAAAAACAAATATAAAACTGGAAAAGCTTGAAAAACTGAAATCGGAGTTTATTTCTATCGTCTCTCACGAATTAAGAACACCTTTAACTTCCATAAAAAACTCGCTTGAAATGATGCTGTCAGGAAGAATGGGCGAAATAACAAACATTCAGGATAATTTTCTTACTCTCGCGAAAAGAAATGTTGACAGGCTTGCAGGAATTATCAATGACCTTCTTGATCTCTCTAAAATTGAAGCAGGCAAAATGGAATATCGTTTTGAACAGCTAAATATAATTGAGCCCGTTAAATTTGTGATGTCCACTTTTGAAAACCTTGCTGAAAAGAAAAATATTCGGCTTTCTGTTAATAAAACTTTGGATGAATTCAACATTTACGGTGATTCCAGTAAAATTGAACAGATTTTAAACAATCTTATTTCAAACGCTATAAAATTTACCCCCAATAACGGCAAAATTTCGATAAATATAGAAGAAATTAGCACTAATTCTATAGACACAACTTTATTTTATAGTGATTCAGGCCACGAGCTTGACTCTGAACAAAATTATGTAAAAATTACTGTTGAAGATACGGGTATCGGAATTAAACAGGAAGATTTTCCTAAAGTTTTTGACAAATTCCAACAGATTGAAAGCTCTTTAAGCCGTGAAGTAGGAGGAACGGGGCTCGGTCTTCCTATAGCAATGCAGCTTATAGAAGCTCATAAAGGAAAAATATGGCTTGAAAGCGAGCCGGAAAAGGGAAGTAAATTTTCTTTTATAATCCCTCTTATCCGGCATACGAGATTGGTAACAATTCATAAAAAATAGGAAAACAAAATGACAGAAGAAAATAATAAAAAAAAGATTCTGATTGTGGATGATGAACCTGATATAGTAGAAACTCTTAAATTTCTCATCGAAAGCGAAGGGTTTGAAAGCATAATAGCTATGGACGGGGAAGAAGCCTTAAAAAAAGCTAAAGAAGAAAATCCTGACGTTATAATACTTGATGTCATGCTCCCAAAAATCAACGGTTACAAAGTATGCAGACTGTTAAAATTTGATAACAAGTACAAACACATACCTGTTCTTATGGTGACAGCCCGTTCGCAGGAAGAAGACAAAGTTATCGGCGAAGAAACAGGTGCTGATGAATATATAACAAAACCTTTTGATATTAATGAAATCGTTGAAAAGATACATTATTATTTAAAACATTAATAATCTTGACCAATTAATCTAATCGAGGTTAAATAAACTTAAACTGAACAATAAACAAAAAACGTTGTCTTTTGAGGAATAATTAAAAATATATGACTGACAGTCTTGATATAATTTCAATCGGTGAATGTATGGTTGAGCTTTCAACAAATGAAAGCCTTATATATGCCGAAACATTACATAAATATTACGGCGGAGATACTTTAAACACAGCAGTAGCTGCTGCAAGACTCGGCTCGAAAGTGGGATATATAACAAGAGTCGGAAGAGATTCTTTTCAGACTTATTTACTTGATTCATGGCAGGCAGAAAACCTTGATACAAGCAATATTAAGATTGTGGAAGGTTATAACGGGCTTTATATTCTTTCTATTCAGGAAGAATCAAGAAAAGAATTTGTATTTTACAGAAAGAAAAGTGCTGCAACAAATCTTTCAATTGATGATATTTCCGAAGATTATATTCAGCAAGCAAACATTGTCTATTCAACAGGAATAGTGCAATCGCTTTCTGCCTCTGCGAAGGGCGCGGTAAAAAAAGCATTTAGCATTGCAAAAGACAAAGGCTGTCTTGTAGCTTATGACCCAAATTACAGGGAAAGACTCTGGGATGCTGACGAAGCAAAAGAAGCGATGGAAGAAATAATTGATTGCGTTGATATTATTATGTTAAACAATATTCACGATGCTGAATGGCTTATAGACCAGACTTCTCCCGACAAAATTATAAAATATTTCTGGGATAAAGGTGTTTCTACTGTTGCGGTAAAAATGGGCAAAAACGGTTGCGTTATCGGATATAATGGCGAAATAAACACCATCCCCGGTAGAGACGCCGAAGTTGTTGATTCTACAGGCGCAGGTGATGCTTTTAACGGCGGCTTTTTACACGGAATAGCTTGTGGATACACACCTTTTGAGTCGGCAAGACTTGCTACAATCGTTGCCTCAGAACAAATTAAAGGCATTGGTGCTGTAAAATCTCTTCCTTACAGAGATAAAGCTTATGCTGAATTCGGTCATTAAACAGCAACTATAAGATTTTTCTTTATTTTAAAATCGTATTATTTTCTAAGCTCTTTATCAAGAACTCTTTATTATTTTTTAAAGCCTGAATAATTCTTGATGTAGCAAATCCGTCACCGTAAGGATTTGTGGCAGAAGCCATCAGATTATATTTTTCTTCAGAATCCAGGAGTTCCTGAACGGAATTAACAATTTTTTCTGTGTTAGACCCCACCAGCTTTACTGTTCCAAACTCAACAGCTTCAGGCCTTTCTGTTTCGTCTCTAAGAACAAAAACAGGCTTTCCTAAAGACGGAGCTTCCTCCTGAACACCGCCTGAATCCGTAAGAATAATATGCGATTGTTTCATAAGACTTGCAAAAGGTGCATATTCAAGAGGCTCAATTAATTTTACTCTATCAATTCCTTCAAGCATACCAAATACAGTTTTTCTCACATTCGGATTAAGATGAACAGGATAAATTACCTGAATATCAGAATTTTTTTCAACAAGAATTTTTACCGCTTTGCAAATATTTTCAAGCGGTTCTCCAAAATTTTCTCGTCTATGCGAAGTCAAAAGAATAGTTTTCAGATTTTTATCAATATTAAATTCCGATAAATCAAATTCATTATTGTTTACTGTATACAAAAGCGCATCAATAACAGTATTTCCCGTTAAATAAATTTTATCGGCGGCGATATTTTCTTTTAAAAGATTGTCAACTGATTGCTGCGTAGGCGCAAAATATAAAGAAGAAACCGAATCGGCCACAACCCTGTTTAATTCTTCGGGAAAAGGATAATGCTTGTTAAAAGTTCTTAATCCTGCTTCAACATGCCCTATCGGAATCTTTGCATAAAACGCAGAAAGGCTTGTTGCAAGTGCTGTAGTGGTATCTCCATGAACAAGAACAACATGCGGACGGGTTTTTTCAAAAACCTCCTTCATCTGAAGGAGAACACCGGATGTTAAAGTCCACAAATCCTGATTGTGCTTCATTATATTAAGATCATAATCAGGTTTTATATTGAAAAGATTCAAGACCTGATCAAGCATTTCCCTGTGTTGAGCTGTTATACAGACAATACTTTCAAAATCATTTTTGTTTTTTTCAAGTTCCATAACAACAGGAGCCATTTTTATAGCTTCAGGTCTTGTCCCAAAAACACTTAGAACTCTTATTTTTTCCAAAGTTTTAACTCCTAAAAATCTTTTTCCAGTTATATTTTAACAGAACAGAAAAGTTTCTTTCACCTATTTTATAAAAACCTCTTAACATAAATGAAAAATAAGCTTAAAATAATAAAAGCAAACCAAACATCTTTATTAAGGAAAAATAATGACAATTTCACACCAAAAATCATTTAAACTAATTATACAGGAAATATTTACTCTTCCTGTCTGGATAAAACAAACTATTTATATGGAATTAAAAGAACAGCTTGAAAATTCTTCAATGCAAAGCTACTTGGATGTGGTCAGAAAAGACCATTGCCTCCAGTTTTTTATCCCGAAATTAACTTACACAGGCAATAAAGAACTTGGTTGCAGGACAAAAAATCTTTCTGAAAATGTTTATTTATTTCTTGAATGTGTTTCTCAAAACATTAGCATAGTTGAAATAGCAATTAAAAATAACTGGAATCTGTGTGAATGTTCAAATTATTTTATTGAAGCAATGGAAGCCGATCTTGTGGCAAAGCCATCTTCGGATTATATAAAAGGGACTGCTCTTTATATGAGCGGAAAAATAAGACTTGGTGAATACTTTATTAAAATTAACAAAATTACTATAGAACAGGTCAACGAAGCTTTAAAAAAACAAAAACAACTGGAAGAATCTTTGGGGGACAGACCGGGACTGGCAGAGATCCTTATAAGTTTAAACTTTTTAAGCAGAAAAGATACCGAAGGAATACTTCTTTTGAAAGAAGACTGCCAAAAATATTACACCTCAAGTTTAATTACGCAAGATCTGTCTAAACCGTAAATGAAACCTGCTTTATTAATTGAAACAACAAGAAACAATGTTATTGAAAAACAGCATTTTGGCTTTGTTACGGTTGTTGATAAAAAAGAAAATCTTATTTTAAAAACAGGTGATGATGAAAACAAAAATTTTTGGCTAAGATCAGCCGCTAAACCTTTTCAATCTTCTTTGATTATTGAAACAGGGGCTTATGATAAATTTGGCTTTACTTTGCAGGAACTTGCCGTTTGTTGTGCCTCTCATACCGGCACAGAAGAACATACTAAAACCGTTCTGTCCGTTTTAAATAAAATCGGTTTAAAAGAATCTCATCTTCAATGCGGAATCCATGAACCTATTGATAAAAAAACAAGAAATTCATTAATTCAAAAAAACCTTGAACCCTCGCAATTACACAATAATTGTTCCGGCAAACATGCCGGAATGCTTGCTGTTTGTGTTGCAAACAAATGGGATATTAAAAATTATCTTGACTTAGACCATCCAATACAGAAAAAAATAATTAAAACCGTAGTAAAATTTTGTGATTTTGATGAAAACAATATAAATATAGGAATTGACGGATGTTCTGCACCTGTACATGCTTTGCCTGTCGTTAAAATGGGGATTGGTTTTTTAAATCTTTTTCTTGATAAAAATTATGAAAAAATGAAAAAATCATTTCAGGAGAACCCGTTTTTAATCAGCGGAAACGAGCGACTAGATACAGAAATCATAAAAGCTTCTTCAGGCAGGTTAATTTCAAAAACAGCAGCCGGCGGGCTTTGCATAACAATTAATTTAGAACTGGAGCAGGCAATTATAGTTAAAATTCTTGACGCTGATATGACTGCAAGGGCAATTACAACTATAGACGCTTTAAAGCAGCTCAAATGGCTGTCTCAAGAAGAAATAGAAAACAATGAACTTAAAAACTTATATGATTTGAACGTCAAAAATTTAAAAAATCAGACGGTAGGAGAAATTATTCCCAAGTTTTCACTATTATAATTTGGCTCGATAAAATGATAATCATTCTTTTTTACAGATAAACCCGGTTGCAATTTGTCCAATCTGTTTTTAATCACATTAATAGCCTGTTCCGATTGGTCAATTCCAACCCATTGCCTACCATTTTTTGATGCAGAAAATAGAGTTGTTCCTGATCCTGCAAAACAATCCAAAATCCAACTATCTTTTCTCGAAGAATTTTTTATAATCAAATCCAATAATTTTTCATTTTTTTGTGTGGGATAATCAGGATACATTAAATCCTTAAATTCCCATATATCTTGAAATTTCTTCCCTTTTTTTACTGCTTCATCCGCATAAATAATTTTTCTTGGGTTTCCTGTTTTTGACCATTCCACCAAACCATCTTTGTCCAACTGCTCCAAAACATCAGGTTCGCTTCTCCAATGTCTGCCTTTTGGAGGTTTTAATCCCCGCCATTCTTGCCCTGTCAGGCCATTATGCGTTTCTCCCGGGGCGTGCAAAGGGATTGTATTATATCTTTTTCCATTAATATCAATTTTATTAAAACGTTTTATTACATCTTCTTCTGTAATTGCCTCCGCGGTCTCATTCCAGATATAATTATCTGTTTTGGTATAAAATAAAATTAAATCTTTAACATTGCCAAAAGCTTTTCTTTGAAAATTTTTTGGACTGCATTTTATTCTTGCAATATCGTTTCTAAAATTTTTAGCTCCAAAAACTTCATCCATGATGATTTTGACATAATGCCCGATTTTATAATCAATATGCAAATAAATCGAACCTTTTTCAGACATCAGTTCTCGCATTAAAATCAATCTTTGCCTTAAAAATTCAATAAACTCTTCTCCCTGCAAAGAATCCGAATATGCAATCCTGTCCTTTGAACCGGCGCTTATTGTACTTGTTCTTTCATCTCCTATTCTAAAAACTTTATTAGTTGAAAAAGGCGGATCAATATAAATCAAATCAAATTTATTTGCCATGTTTTGCTGATAAAGCAGGTTTTTTAAGACTTTGAAGTTCTCACCATTAATTAAAATATTACTACCTTTGATAAAACTTTTTTCATCAAAAAAAGAAGAATCTGTATCATTAATTAAAATATTTTTTTCATCTACTTTGCAATCATAAATTAATTTCATTAAATTACACCTGATTCATTGGAGTTTAAAAGGCAAGATTAGCATTATTATAAAATAAATCCTACTAACTTCAAAAAAATTTAAACGCAAAAAAATCGACTTATTACAGTCGATTTTTTTAATAATATAAAAAACCCCTGGCAACTAGCTATCTTCCCGGGAGGTCTCCCTCCGAGTATTGTTGCCGCAAGCAGTCTTTACGACCGTGTTCGGGATGGGAACGGGTGTGATCCTGCCGCTTGGCTACCAGGGATTTATATTGTACCCTGAAAACTGCATAATAAAAAACTTATTATTATCATTGAAACAATGACTTAATAAACCCGCAGAAGCGGATCTGTAGTAAAAAATAAACTTGCTAGGAAAAGCCCTCGTACTATTAGTATCAGTCGTCTACATGTGTTGCCACACTTCTAACTCTGACCTATCAACCGGGTGTTCTGCCCGGGTACTTACTAGCTTATGCTATGAGAGAACTCATCTTGTGGTGGGCTTCGTACTTATATGCTTTCAGCACTTATCCTCTCCGAACGCAGCTACCCAGCATTTGCTCTTGGCAGAACAACTGGTACACCGGAGGTTCGTTCGTCCCGGTCCTCTCGTACTAAGGACGACTCCACTCAATTCTCTTGCGCACATACCGGATATGGACCGAACTGTCTCACGACGTTCTGAACCCAGCTCGCGTGCCGCTTTAATGGG
>JBAWVS010000062.1 GCA_037147175.1 bacterium | reverse complement strand
ATTAACAGGTTAATTATACCATATTGTAAATTTTTATGTTTTTAGGAGTGCCCATAGGAAAGATATAACTTTTAGCAGGGTTGTAGCAGTCTACTAAATAAAGCAATACAAGCTTCGCCGTAGGGCTTATATCGAACCTGCATAAACTTTGTAAGGTAATCTTACTTAATTTGAATTGTGTCGGTTTTTGCTGTAGTAATGCCGCATTTTGCATTGTTCCTTTAATCCTCCAAAAATATTTGCATACGAAACTCTTGCAAATTCCAGAAGAAGTCTTATAATAAAGTTATCAGATTTAATAAAAGAGTGCTTCTTCGGAAGTGCTTTTTTTGTTTGTAAAGTTTTTGATTTAAATCATGTCTCATGATATACATATATTTGTAGATGTCAATAACTATATTTTGTCTACTTTGGCGGTTAAATGTCAGTCAATATACAGGGTAAGAATTATGGAAAACGAATACAAGGTTTCAGAATTAGCAATCATTTTGGGGGTTCAGCCTAAGACAGTTTACAGAATGATTGAAAGGGGTGATGTCAATGTATCTGACAGGATAGTCAATAACCGTAAAATGACAGTTATTTTGCTTACTGCTTCTAGGATTGAAGAGCTTAAAAAAAATTATGGTAAAATGACAGACACTTCTAATGTCATTGACGTAGAAGGTAAAGAAATATTGACAGACAATGACTATAATAAATCAGTCCAAAGCCAATCTATACAATTAAATCCATTGGAAACAATCAATAAGCTTGTTGATACTGTTGTTAGCTTACAAAGTCAGGTCAATGACTATAGTGTCAAAGCTGGTCAAACAATGCTATTGACAGACAATTTATTACAAAAAGAAAAAGACTTAGACTATTGGAAAGAAGAATTTTTTAAATTAAAACTTGAAAATGAAAGAAATAAAGATAAAATAGATCAACTTGAAGCTGAAAACCAACAGCTTAAACAAAAATCATTTTTCGGGTTAAAGTTCGGAAAATAAATCCATGCCAAATAAAAAGTTTTACACATATATTTTACTAACCATTAATAATAAACTTTATTGTGGTTATACAGATGATCCCGAAAAAAGATTTGAATGTCATCTGAACGGCACAGCTTCAAAATTCACTAGAGCAAATAAGCCTGTTAAAATTGTTTACAGCAAAGAATATTTAACAAAATCCGAAGCTATGAAAGAAGAATACAGGATTAAGAAGCTTACAAGATTGCATAAGAACGAATTGATACAAAACAATAACCCTTAAAACGAAATTAAGGCAGCCCTTGAGCTACTGTCTGATACTATCAATATTATTTGTTTTTAGTATAATATCAATAGAGATTTAATTTTTTAAGCAAACAGAGAATCAAAGGCAACTTTATGAGTGAAAAAACAAAATATTTCTTCGTTGATGAATCAGGTGATGCAACTTTTTATAACGGTAAAAATGAACTAATACTTGGACAAGATGGATGTTCCCCAATTTTAATATTAGGTTTGATAAAAACTAAAAGCCCCTCTTTACTGAGAACAGAATTAGAAAAATTAAGACAACAAGTTATTAATAACCCATATTTTCAAGGGATACCCTCTTTAAAGTCTACAGCTTTAAGCTTTCATGCCAAAAACGACATTCCTGAAATACGGATGTTTGTTTTCGATAAATTAAAGGAACTGGATTTTAAAGCCGAGTTTGTTGTTGCTCGAAAACATGAAGAAATATTTAAGAATAGACACAAAAAGAATCAAGATTTGTTCTATTTTGACTTGGTATCAAAGCTTTTTGAAAATAATTTACATAAAAATCAGCAAAACAAAATTTATTTTTCTAAAAAAGACAATAAGACAAGACAAATACATTTTGAAAATGCTATTTTATCAGCTAAACTTGCTTTTGAGAACAAATTTAATGTTCAAATAGATAACAATATTGATGTATTCGTTCAAATACCTTCTGATGAGCCTTGCTTACAGATTATAGATTATATGAACTGGGCGTTATACAGAGCTTATGTCAAAAATGAAACAAGGTTTTTAAATGTTGTTGAGGATAAAATTGATTCAATATCAGATATTTATGACTATAACAACAAGCCGAACAATATTTATAACCAGAAAAACAAGTTTGATATTAATAAAATAAGCCCTTTGTAGCTAGTCTTTTCAGACAGTGGAAAGATCCCAACTTTCGCATGCAAAGGACTTTTTATTTAAGACTTTAATTTTTAAATTTTGTTTCTTTATATTATTATTATTACATATTTGAGGATTTTTACAAGATGTTTTGGTAAATAATTTTTCCAGCACCCTGAAGATTGTTTAAAAAATCCCGCTGAAGGGTATAAATTAAGTATATTACCATTATCATTGGGGTTAAATAAAATGAGCTTAAGAAAACAAATAAAGAAATTCTTTACAAGCCTTGAGAAGACTAAGAAAAATGAGAAGTTAATGGTGGATAGAATTGATCCACAGGTACTTGAAGCAATAAATGACTATGCGGAACTACTGGACAGGGCAAGAAAGAATGTTGGTATCAGCGTAAAAGACGTAATTTCTAGCTCTTTGATAATGGGATTTCTATTAAGAAGCCACCTAGAGCGTTATGAGCTGGAACAATGCCTGAAAATAAATGCTTTTGAGAATCTATAAATAAAAATTGCTAGAGGATCAATAAAAAATTCTTAAAAATATTATGCTATTATTGCTTCTGCATTATCACCTACAGGTTTTAAAGAAATATTTTCTGGTAATAATTTCTCTGGAGCTTCTTTTGCTGTTTTAGCAATATCCGAAATTAATACAGTAAATACCCCTTTAGGTTTATCAGCCATTTTGTCCGCTCTTTGATAAAGTTCAGCCAGTGTTGAGAATCCTTTTTGTAAAGCTTGCTCTGGTTGTTCTTTTAAAGCACCTTTTAAATTTTGTAGAAATGCTGGAGCATAGTATAAAAGAATCCCTTTGTCTTCAATACCCGTTCTATTTAAATGGGTGGTTAATGTTTTTTGATGTTCATCAGATAAAGATTCAAAGACATTTCTTATTGTTTTGGCTTCGCCTGTACTTCCTGCTCTTGATAAAACTGCCAATTTTGCCAAAGCCTTGTCTTTTGGAGTATCAAATGGCATTTGTAATGCTTCTGCTTTTGCTTGCATAAAGCTATTATAGACCGTAGCTTCTGATTCTCCGTTAGACAGTCTTTTTATTGAATTAATTCCCTGTTTGAAGCCTTCATAAAGAGGATTTGTCATAACTACAGAACCGTCAGGATTAACATGTCCTGCTGCTCCTGCAATATCATAAACAGCGTGTGTTAAATAATAATCCATTGCTTTAGGGTCGAGATTTTTTAATCCTGTTAAATTTGCGGGGAGATTCTCAGCTTGTAAAAATTGTCCAATATTAAATTGAGGTTCTAAGCTTCTTACTACTGTATCTTTGTGTTCGGGAGAAAGTCTTTTAAACGTAGGTACTTCTTCAGGTGTGTGTTTAAGAGCGTATAATAATATATCATCGTGGTCTACGGCATGAATGCCCGTTTTTTGCTGAATGTCGCTTACAACAGACTTGATTTTCCCTAAATCATTAATAACTGTATATCCAATCATTGCATCTACATCTTCTGGCTTCGGTAACACTTCGTGAGTATATCTTTTTAAATGGTCAAAATTTTCACGGGTTAATTTAACTTCGGGCTTTTGGCATTTTGTAAATTGTTCATAATCACCTTTAAGAACCCATTTTATTGTTTCTATTCCCGTTAATGTCCTGTCAAATTCCGTATGTTGTTTACCAAAAATGGCTTCGGATATAGATTTACTTGTTTTGGCAACACCTTCTGGAGTTGCATTCACAGAACCAGTTAGCCAGCTTAGTTCAGGATACCTTCCTAATAATAACTTAGCTGATTCAATTGGACTTTCGGTTTTTAAAAATTTTCCGACAAAAACTTCTGCACTTTCAATGCCTTTATTTAAACTTCCTGTAAAAGACAGTTTATTTAAATGCGCATTCGGTTGTAAGTTTAAATTAATCTCAGAATGGCTGTCATTGGTTTCGTTAAAGTTTTTTTGAACTTGGCTATTTGAGTTTTTGAGATTGTTTTGCTGTTTGCAAACTAAGCTTGGATTCACTTTCATTATTATATTCTCCTTTGTGGTAACTTCTGTGCAAAATTTCTTAAGTATGGAATTAAGTTGGGATTTTCCGTTGCATTATGTCCTAATTTAAACATTTCCCTAATACAGTCGTCAATGTTGTCAAGACCATAGGTTAATTTATACATAGCAGAAAAAAGTCCTGTTCTATCTTTTCCGTGAGTACAATGTATAAAAACTTTTTCTCCTTTACTTTTTGCTTGTTCTATATTAGCAAAGAATGTGCTAACGTGATTTTCAGGCGGATTATCCCAAGAAATAAAAGGAAGATGTATATGTTTCATTCCTAAAGCTTTAACAGCCTGAGCTTCATCAAATTCGTTGCCCTGATAACCTGTTCTAAAACTGACAATAGTTGAGAACCCTTGCTTTTTTAGCTGTCGTAATTGTTCCAGAGTTGGATTACCCCCTCTATATAGACAATCATCCACTTTTTGGAAATTTTTAATACTTGAGGATACCCCTCTAAAAGAAGGTTTCAAATATATTTGCGGGTTGTAACTGTAGTGTGAATTTAATAGCATTTGTTTATATTCCATATTTTACTAATATTTATACAAAGCACGTGAATATAAAAAGTTGCTAAAATTTACCCCCCCCGTTATAATTTGTTACAATCTTTTCCGAAAAAATTTTAGCAAGCAGCTTCCATACACCTTTAAAATATACCACGCCAGTATAAAACATGCCTTAAAATCGATCATAGCGTGTCTAATAAAGATAAAACTAAGAAATATTGAAAGAGCTGGACTTATACCAGCTCTTTGTAATCTATCTCATTCATTTTCAACCAGTTATAAAGGTTATAAGGAAGTGTACCGTATTTTTTTGCTATTTTAGTTTTGGGAACACCCGTTTTTATCATAGCTTCAATCTCTTCTTTATGAATATCTAATTTGCTTTTACCCCTGCCTTTAGGTCTTCCTAACATCATACCAGCTTCTTTCTTGGCTCTAAGAGCTTCTTTAGTACGCTGTGAAATTAAATCCCTTTCTATTTGTGCAACAAGCCCAAAAATAGTGCTGGTAATTACAGAAGTGATTGATTTATCATCAGAGCAAAAGTTTTCTTTAAGGCTGTACAAGGTAAAATTCTTTTGTTTTGACAGGTCTATGATTTCAAGAATCTGAGAGATGCTACGAGCGAGGCGTGAAAGTTCAGGAACAATCAGCACATCACCGCTTTTTAAATCGCATATAAGCGATCCTAGCAGCCTATCTTTATAATTGCTCGTACCTGTTACAGTTTCTTCAATAAATTCTACGTTACCGAGTTTTTTATCGTTAGCAAAACGTAAAATATCGCCCTTGTTTTTTTCGGTATCTTGAATTAAAGTTGAAACTCTTAAGTAAGCATAAGTTTTTGACATTTTCCGCCTCATTTCTTGATTGCATAATGAAAACTCAATATCCTGATATTTATTATATACCCATGGCTAATAAAAGTTAAACCTTTTTGTTATATAATTTAACATAAAATAAATGTTCGTATTCGTTATATAGTTTTTAGCAGCATTGAAAAGTCCCAGATCATAATAAGTTCGTCAAAAAATCACCGATGCCGATAAACTTGCCGTTTTTGTTGTAAGTTTTATTCTCTTTTTCGTTAAATTTTCCCAAGTAATTCCCGTTTTTAGATCTGATTTCTTTGTTCCCCGAAGAGTCTTCTTTGATAAAACCGATTAAATTTCCGCTTCTGCTTCTTAAAGTTTTTTTCATTTTTTAGTTCTCCTTTTTAGTTGCTGTAAGAGGATAGCAGGGGGATTTCCCCCTTACTTCATGCGGCTATTAATTCCAGTTCTGTATTTTCAGTAATTTTATTACTATCTTTTGTTATGTATTCGAGAATCTCACCTGCTTGTTTACTTGCGGTAAAGATAAAATTGCTGTCATTCTCAAGAATTTTAAGCCATGAATTAATGTAAGCAACATTATTACTGGTTATTTCTTTACTATCTATGCCATATTTGGCTAATATAAACATACTTGAAATTTCTGCTGTTAATTCTTCTTTAGCGTACTCACTAGAACCAAAAGAATTAATGAGTTTTCTATTTAATCTTGATTCATGACCTGTAGCGTGTGCTATTTCATGCATAGCTGTAGCGTAATAGCCATGTACTGTTTTAAATTGTCCTTTAGTCGGTAAGTAAATTTTGTCTTCTACTGGTCTATAACAAGCCCTATCCTGTGCAGCGTATACTATAGGACAATCAAAAGTATTTATAACTTGTTCTATATCGTTACTTCTTAATGCAGGATCAATAGTTTCATTAATATTTACTTTATTTTTTAAAGTTGTCTGATCCAAGTTAAAGACGTTATAATACTTTAGCAGTGGTATTTTTTTCTTTTCCCCGTCTTCATTAGTATTTTTTGAGTCTATCAGAGAATAGAAAACTATCATTGTAGACTTTTCACCTCTCAAGACACTGTGATCTAACTTGTCCACCTGCTTAAATGTCAACCAGTATGGTGATTCATAGTTACGATTCATTGATTTTAAAGTTAAGATTAAATTGTTAATAACTGAATACGCTTTTTTACTTTCATAATTTTGAGGCTGGCATGGCTTCCAAGCTTTTGACCATAAACTTTGATTAGTTTTAAGGCTTTCGATAATTTCAGCAGTAATTTTTGCCTTAATTTCATTTGTTTGCATAGAAATACCTCCGTAATTCAATATGAATACGTATTATGGATAATATGAAGCGGCTTTTTATATGAATTTATAAAATTAGAATCTTAATGAATATGGCGTTAATATCACTCTACTTTATTATAATACTTGTAATCCCTGTAATTATATTATTACATATGTATGAGCATATATCTATACGTCAAAAGACTATAATTAATGGTGATAGAGCTAATTTTAAAGAGGTATACCTCATCGTTATTAGATATACCTCCGAAATTTTTCAGAATTTCTATATATTGAACTTTCCATATAATGTGATACAATGATATTAATGTAATACAAACATGGAGGTAATTTATGGCTACTAATAAAAATATGATCTCTTTAAGACTTCCAGAAGAAACAAAAACAAAACTTGAACTATTAGCGGATGCTACAGACAGAAATAAATCTACTCTTGTCTTGGAAGCTATTGATAATTATATAGATATACAATCGTGGCAGATAGCAGCTATTCAAGAAGGAATAAAGCAAGCTGATAACGGCGAATTTATACCTTATGAAGATATTAAGGCTAAGTGGTTGAACAAAAAGGCAGCTCTATAGTATGAAAATTATAATTACACCTGCAGCCGATCGGGACTTAGATGATATTGAAGCATATATTTTTAAAGATAACCCTACAGCAGCAGTAGAGGTAGCCCTTACAATACTTGAAAAAATTGAAACTATAATTGTAAATAATCCTAGCATTGGCAGAAAAGGACGAATATTAGGCACAAGAGAATTTGTAATGGCGGATTTACCCTATATAATTCCTTACAGAATAAAGGAGGAGGCTTTAGAAATCCTTAGAGTGATTCATACATCAAGGAAATTCCCTAAAAAATAAAATTATGTAAATATTTATTAACATACATCGCATGGGGGATTGAAAGTTATTTTAAAACATGTTTAAATAATAAAAGAGGTTTGAATATACATCTTAATAATAGTTGCAATTAACAACAATCTTTTGTTAGTACAATCTTTATATCCTTAATATGTCTTTACATACAGTATTGTTTTTTTTAAAAGTATATATAAATTTTAAGTAGTATTTGAATATAATGTTTGTTTATCATTATTTAGTATAAAATATATAAACTATGACTAATGTTTCTTCTATATCCAGCAGTAAATTTCTTGTTGATTCTATTGATATAATAGTAGATGATGAATTTATTATTGGGAAAGACTGCTCTATTTTATTATCGGAAGATACAAAAATATCTATTGATTTCGATTCCGCTAAAAAGATGCTTTCAAATTCATATAGCTGGTATAACAGTTGTAGTTACAGCAACAAAGAAAATAAATTATATCAGGAGAGGTTTGATAAGCCGTTTACTTTCTTAAAATCCCTGTATGAAGACGGTAATGAAATAATTTTAAGTAGATTTTTATCTTTGATAAAAAAAGAAAGCTTGGATAAGTTTATAAATCATTTTGAAGACAGATACCTGTTTCAGTACATCAAGATAATTCCCAGCTTAAAAAATCAAACAAAAAGCAGACATACCCATCCTGAAGCAGGAGATTACATCAACAACCTGTATTACAGAATCAATATTAAAAAATACAGGGAAGTTGACAAAAAAGTCCTTGAGAAAATAGATTACAGGTATTTTTCAGACCTGCTGACAATATTAGTGTTCATGGAGTGGTTACGGTATTTGGATGACTATGCTGCCGACTATGTCAATGAAAATAATCTTGTACCACCGCCTAATTTGTTTAATTGCATTACTTCCGATGTGAATTTGGTTACAAATATAGTTCAAAAAGCCAACATAAAAGTAACTAATACCAAAGTCACCAGTATTTTGGTTAGAAATATACTTAATTCTTCAAAGTTCTTCTATAATGACTATTTCGCTGAACTCTCTCAAATTAAGTTACGTGGAGAAAAAGAGACGGCTTCCTGCATCTATGAAAAACAGTCTTTGATCTATGGGTTTGATGACAAAATCTATAATGATAAGGAAAACACAGGATTTTATCATACCAAGAGAAGCAATATAAATCTCATCATTAAAAAAGTTACTGCTAACAGTGCGGAACGTAATATGTGTTTAATATTACGAGTTATAAGCTCTAATAATATTAAAGGTATTTGGGATTTGCCTGTTACTACAGCTGAATATATATTTGAGCTGTTAAATAAAGGGGAAGATAAATTACAGAAAGATTTTAATGAATTTATTTATTTTAGTTTACTTTATGGTTGTGCAGAATATGGAAATGATTTTGCTTCCATAAAAAAATCTTTTTTCCATTGCGACAGGACATTTTTATCTCGATGCGGATTAATAAAGAAAAAAGATAAAAAATATTCACTAAACAATGATGCTATTTTGGTACTTTTTTGGAACAAACTTAATGAAGAACATCTTAATGCGGAAATGGAAAAGCTCGATAATAGAAATTACAAAAATTATTTTAAATATTTTGAAGATATAAGCCGATACGCTAAAAGTTTAAATAAAAAACGTGCTAAGGCAAAAGAAAGAGCTATTACAGATTTTGTTACTTATTTCAAAGGTTGCATTGATGCTGAATAAGGTTATTATTGATAAATTTAAAATTATGATAAGTGAAGCGGATATGAAGCTTTACTTGGAAAACGGTTATATTTCGATAGAAAACTTACTGGCTGAAAATAATCTGAATAACGAATTTATTAACCCGAAGGATAAGCCCATAAGGCAGCTAGAGAAGACCTACAACAAAATTCTAAGTATATATTTCCCTGAATACGACTACTTCTGTTATAGAAGATATGGCAGGTTATATATTAACTTCAATCCTACAAGGGCATACAGAGAAAAAGATACAATAAATTTACAGATGATCCCGAATGATGTCTTTTTGAATTTGTTGAAAAAACTCGGAATAGTTGATTTGGATATTCTTGTCGGAAGTAACTTAATCAAAGGCTTTCAAATTACAGAGATGCATCTGACTAAAACATTTATGGTTAATAACCACGTTTCAAATTCTTATGTTCCCATGCTGCTTACAGAAATTCCGTATAAAGATTGTTTTTCTCCTGTACTGCACCAAAGTATAGAAAGTGATAGTTGTTATTTCCATAGGCTGGCAAAAAATGACGAGAAACACTACACTTTTTCAAAGATAATAAAGTTCTATGATAAAAAATTTCAGCTCTACAAAAGGGGATACGGAAAAATAAAGCTAAGAGAACAGTTAAGCAATGAAGAAGCGGAATTGCTACAAGATCATTATAATAAAGTTACCAATACCCTTACATTGAATGAAAATTTAAACTTACTTAGAATAGAACTGGCTTATACCTCAAAAAGTGTCGGCTATATTTATGAAAGGCTTGTTGACACTGGAAAGAAAAACAGGAAACTTTCTTTAAGAATAGTAACAGATTGCCTAAAGCGTGGAAATTTGTATGATAAATTAGATGCCGTATTCACAGAACAGCTTAATAGCAGCATTTTTTGTAATGAACTTGCATCCACAACAGATACAAAAGCTTTTTCTAAAAATACTCCTTATTATAAAAGAATATTACCTTTTATGGATTTGGATAAGGATGATTTACTATACTTAAAAATGCTATTAAAAGATTTGGGGTATACAAATTCTGAAATAAATAAAGTAGTAGAGCCTTTTATCCATAAGAATAAAAAAAATGTATGTTACTACAATGAGTTATGTGATTTAGTAAATGCTCCAGTATCATACAACCCTGATTATAACCCTTCATTATACGAACCCTCTATACCAAAAGGAAGTATCGCCGTTATTCCTGAAGAAGATACTTGCACCGATGCAGATGAAGAAGACAATAATTATCCCCGTCAGGGTATGTCGGAAGATATAGATCAACTTGAAGATGATTTTACTTGGGATGATGCTGATGATATTGAATTCGATGATTTTGATGACTTTGAATAAGATTTATAAAAACAAATATGTTGTTTTGCCCTGTAAAACTTAAATTATTATTACAATACAACCTTGCATTAAATTTAAAACGAATAGAAGAAGCAGGAAACAACTTATAATTCTTCATGGATGAAAGTATATATCCTGACCTAAACATTAAATTATGAGCCTCTGAAGTACCTTATATCACCTTTGTTTATAAAAACAAGCATGTGCCTTTGCGGATGTACTTTTTAAAATAGCTTCAGCAACCATATGAGATTTTGAGATTTTATAGTAAAAATTTCAAGCAATACCTCAAGCACCTAAACACGCACACTGACTGCTACATGTGTAATAATTTTATAGTATTTCACCAGTTGCTTACAAGTATTACATAGTCGTTTTTGGCAAATTTTATTTAATTTATTGGTTCATTAGACAGACAACATAGGGCATTTGATACAAAATTACCCACCACGGAAAAGGAATAGAAGGCATACCTTATTTTTAAAATAAATATTTATCTTAAAAATAACCCTGAAAAATGTCGGTTCGCTTAGAGTGTTTTTCCCTGTTATTTCAAAACTTTTTCAAATAGATTATTACCACTATAAAAAAGAGCTGCTTTAAAGGCGGTTAATTTCATCAGGACACAGGAATACAAAGGGAACGCTCTAAACTTTCACCGTAGGGCATCCCAGTACTTGCTAAAATACTTTTTAACAACATAAATCTAGTTCAGTAATTTTAAAATGTTCCATTTTACCTTTATTCCTATTTAAGAAAGATATTAAGTGTGCTTTATTGTTGCTAAATGCTTTGTATCCTGCTTTCAACATTGCTAAAGTTTCTTCTTTTTCATTTTTCAGGATATTTTCCTCCTGTTTTTGTGGTTGCTCTTGAAATTCTCTGATTTTTGACATTCTCTGATTGTAATAAATGTCTATGTTCTCTTGCCTAAAATAAGGCTCCTTATTATTTATAGCGATAATTTCACTATCCGAGAGCATAATAAACTTATTGAGGTTAGTTTTTTGAAAATCTGTTAAAGACATTCTACCAAGTTTTATCTTGCATAAATGTTCTTTATCCTGATCCGAAAGATTTAAAATTTGTTCATAGTATGCGACAGTATTAGTTTTTGCTAATTCTAAAAGATTTTTAAAAATAAAAGTTTTTTCTGTTTTTTTATTTAGTTCTTTTTCTGTTACTACATGATTCGTTTCATTTTGACACTTTAACGGTTCAATTTGGACTGCATCAGGTGTCATATTAAGCAGGTCGAAAAAAGTTGGAGTTAGATTATATCTATTAGAAAATTTTAGCTCTATGATGATTATATTCGCCTTAGAAAGTTCTTTTACTGCTCTCTTAACACTACTCAAAGAAATCCCTAGTTTATCTGTAATTGTTTCCTGCTTAGGGGCATCTCTAAAAACTAATTTTTTGACGAGTTTTTAATTCTAAAAATTTGTATT
>JBAWVS010000061.1 GCA_037147175.1 bacterium | reverse complement strand
CTTTAATATTGATATGACTATATTTTATCACAAATTAGACGTGCATTGGTCTTTTACTGCAATTATTTTATTATTTTTAATTTTTTCGCTTACACCCAGCATGAAAAATGTAGTCATTTTCGCCCCTTTAATATTGATATGACTATATTTTATCACAAATTAGACGTGCATTGGTCTTTTACTGCAATTATTTTATTATTTTTAATTTTTTCGCTTACACCCAGCATGAAAAATGTAGTCATTTTCGCCCCTTTAATATTGATATGACTATATTTTATCACAAATTAGACGTGCATTGGTCTTTAATTGTTTCGGTAAGCTTTGCTTCCGGCAGAATGAACCAGAATTTGCTGCCCCTTTTTTCTTCCGATTCAAAATCAATATAACCGTTATGCCTTTCTACAAGCTTTTTGGTAAGAGTTAGCCCCAGACCGGTTCCGTCCTGTTTTCTTGCATAAGAAGAATCAATCTGCCTGAATTCCTGAAAAATTTTGTCCCTGTTTTCTTCTGAAATTCCTATTCCCGTATCAATAATTTCTATTTTTAAATTACCTTCAACAAATAGTGAATTAATAAAAATTTTACCGTCATCTTCCGTAAATTTAACCGCATTGCTGAGCAAGTTATACATAATTTGCTTAAACCTAACTATGTCAGCATTAATTATTGTATTTTTTTCAAGTTTTGTTTCTATAAAAATATTTTTTTTAATAGCCATGCCCTTTAAAATAGTAACTGTTTCAAAAATTGCAAAATTTACATCAAAAATTTCATAATTAAGCTCCAGATTGCCTGATTCAACTTTTGAAAGATCAAGAATATCATTTACAAGCCTTAAAAGATGTTTTCCGCTTAAGACAACGTTATTAGTAAATTTTTCCTGTTTTTCGTTTAATTTGCCAAAATCACCGCTTAACAACATTTCTGAAAATCCTATAATTGCATTCAAAGGTGTCCTGAATTCATGCGACATGCCCGCCAAAAATTCGCTTTTTAATTTTGTTGCTTCCTGTACTCTTGTGTACAAAATCGCCTGTCCGATTGCTATAGCAATTTGACTGCCGGTATCTTTAAGAATTTCTATATGAGTACTTTCCCATTCTCTCGTGTAATGAAGCTGGTGAACCATTATTACGCCCAGAACTTCGCTCTTATGCACTACAGGAATGATAATAAGTGATTTTATATTATTTATTTCAAGATAATTTTTTTTAATATCTTCCAGTTTTTCTTCTTCAGAGTTATTTACAACTATGTGTTTGTTACTTTTTAATAAATGCTCCTGCCAATTTTGCGGCAATTCCAGTATTAAAGAACTGAAATTATTTAATACACTGGGAACATTTTCATTAATTCGATATTCATTCTGAATACAAAATTTTTCTGTAGTTTTGTCATAAAGGGCAATAAGACATCTATCCACTTTTAAAAGCATGCCTATTTCTTCTACTATTTTTTCCAGAACCTTATCAAGATCAAGAGATTCTCTAATACTGTTTACAAGCCATCTTACAATTCTTTCTTTTTCCTGTTGTTCAAAAATTTTATTGATATATTCATTGAAATCCTCATCTTTATAAGGTTGGCTTCCTGCAGCAGGAAGAAGTTTCCTGTTTTTATAAATTTCTTTTATTACAAGATCTTCATTTTCTTCAAGATTGGCATTTATATAATCAGATTCTTTTTTGTTTATTTCCAAAAAATAGTCAAAATATTTAATTTTTTTTAAAATTTGTTTCAAATTATTAAAATCTATTTTCACTGACTGCTTAAAAAAGTCTGATTGTAATTTTTTCTTTACTTTTCTCAACATTTTTTTAATATCTTCCTAACATTAATTGTTTTAAAATTAATTTAAGTTGAACATTTTTACCTAAAGAAGCCCTTTTGATTAAGAAATTAAGTGCCTTTTTAAAATTAAAATATTGTATTTATATTTAAATAAAATTGTATTTATATATTTTATATCATATTCTTCTCCAAAGTAAAGTTTTGTGTCAAATGATATATATTACATGTCAATTTTTCTTTTGTTGCTTGTTTTATATAAGTAGAAACGCTGGTTAAAATCTTTTTTGTGTTGAAAAATTTGTGTCTAGACTTAAGGGAAAGCTACAATATATGACATTAAAAAATCTAAATCTTAATAATAACAAGTTGCGTAGTTATAATAAAGCCTTGATAAAGAATAAAAGTATAGCTTACGGCTCTGCAAAAAGTCATTCAGATTCGGTAAACTTGCAAGACAGCGTAAATTTTAGTAAAAAAACATTAGAATCATTTAAAACGAGCCCTTTAAGACAGCAGATTTCTTTTAAGGGTTCTTTTTTTAAGGCCGCTGAAATGAAAAAATTCTTTCTTGGAGAGGAATCTATCTTAGCAAAAGAGCTTCTTGCAGATATAACAAAGTATATAGAACCTACTAAAGAAAATTCTTTTGTGCTTTCTCTCGCGTATGATGTGAATAACAAAAAAACAGGAATTGCTAATGATTTAATTCACCCCAATAAACCATTTTATAAAAATCTCTGGGAATCTTTTATTGATTTACCAAAGTTGATTATTAATTATTCAAAAAAAATATTTGGCAATGAGAAAACTAAAGAAAAAATCAATAAACAATTTAGTCAGGAAGAAGCCCGAAATACTCTTTTAGGGTTTTGGATGAACGTCATGAAGATTGCCGGAGATTTTGATAAAAAAATTACAGGTTCAAATCTTGATGAACTTAAAAACATTCTTAAAAAAGGCGTGGTCGGCAATGAAAAAGAATTATCAAACTTCTTTGGAAAAGGAAAACTTAAATCAGTTTATTCTTTTAAAGACGGAAAAGCTTCCGGAATCCTTGCTAAATCAGATGATAAAGGGAATCATCTTGAAGAATTCGCAAAAGAAATTTTAAATGACACCCCGAGAGAAGAAGGTTCTTTTATAGAAAAAGCTAAAAAAGAATATGTCCAGCAAACAATTGATAAAATTACGGAAACAAAACAGGGCTATATTCTTCCAAATTTTGGAACAAGCGCAAACCAGTTTATAGCAAGAGCTGTATCAGGAACAATTCCGGCATGGTTCATTGCAAAAGATTTTTATAACCTTAAAATTTTAAATACCAATGATAAAAAACAAGCCGAGAAGGAACGGAAATCAAAATTCAAACAAGAAACAACCAGGATAGCTCTTGATACTTATCAGGGATATATTCTCAACTCTGTATTTGAAAAATTAACAAACAAATCCCTTCCTTTTGCATTGGGAGTGAACATTGTTAATTCTATAGGTTCAAATATATTTAGCAGATTAATTACAAAAAGACCTGTTTTTCCCATAACTGTTGAAAAAGCAGAAAAATTAAACCTTGAAAAAGCAAAGAAAGTTCAAAAAGCAGCCGAATTGCAAAAAAATAAATCATCGATCGGTTTTGGAGCGAATAATAAAGGCATAATTAATTCCATAAAATCAAGCCTGAAAGTATTCGATAAAAAATTTGCAAATGCAAAAATCTGTCGGGAAACAATGACTGTAGAGCAGTTTACAAAAGCTTATGAACGAGTAAACCAGCTTGATACAAAAGATGCCAGAAAAATGCTTGAAATAGCAGCCAATCGTATAAACGAAGCCGCCACCGAAGATAAGAAAATCAAAAAAGCTTTTTCACAGCTCACTCTGGATGATATATTGAATCATTCTCATATAAAAGACCAAAAAGAAATAGTAATAGGAAGAAACTGGATATACAGATATTCTAAGGAGGCTGTAAACATAGTTAAATTACCGTTTGAATTTGCCGCAACACTAGGAAGGGCTATAATAAACCCTGTTCTGAAACTTATCGGCAAAAAACCTTTAGAAGCAAAGAAAAAAGGTTCATTTTATTCTGAACAGTTTGTAAAAAATATTACCGGTTGGGCAGATAAAATTAATAAAAAGATGGAAACTATAGACGATAGCAATCTCGAAGAAGCAATAAGCCGTTATGGAAGAAACAAGAACTTTTTCAGTACAAAAGTTATGGAATACGGTACAAATGAACTTAGCACGGCAATGAAACTTACAGGTTTTACGACTGTTCCGTTCCTTGCTGTTGATGCTTATAACGTAAACTTATCAGAAACGAAAGACAAGGATTCATCAAGTAAAAAATCACACGAAAGGGCTATTCAGGACTCTTCAAGGCAGGGAATCTCTCTTTGGATTTGTTACGCATTCAACCAGATGGGCAAAGCTATTTCAAATGCTTCATTGTTGGGTAATGCTTTGGTTATTGGGGTTCAGACTTTTAGCTATGAGTCTCTCACCAGGCTTGTTGTCGGTCAACCATTATCAATTACAACTCATGAAAAAATGGTAGAAATTGAAAAAGAAAAATCAAAAAACAAAAACTGGTTTGTAAAATTAATGGCAGGTAGGCTTAAAACAAATTCGGTGCCCGTTGAAACTCAAAAACAACCTCAAAGCTAACCAGCAATTCGAGCTCTTTCACTTCTCCGAATATAGCGATTAAATTTTTAATATTTATATAAAGATATTTTTATATTAAAATATAAATTTGAAATAAAAGTATAAAGGGTGTAAATATTAATAATGGCAAATATATTAATCGTTGAAGATAATGTCATGAACATGGAAATGGCGGGAGAACTGCTAGAAAACGCCGGTCATTTCATTATAAAAACAGAAAATGCTTCTGATGGAATAAAACTTGCTAAGATTAAAAAACCTGATTTAATTCTTATGGATCTAAATCTTTCCGGCATGGACGGCTTGACTGCAACAAAAATCTTAAAAGAAGATTTTTCGACAAAAAATATTCCGATTATTGCCTTTACTGCAAAAGTAATGCAAAACGACAAAGAAAAAGCCTATGGGGCAGGTTGTTGCGGATTTATTTCAAAACCGATAGAAATTTCTGCTTTTGTTAATAATGTCGAATCTTTTTTAAATTCCGAAAATAATACCAGCTTACAATCAATAATAAATAGTAATTTTGAGGGCTTTAGTCGGAATAGTAAAGAAAATCAAGTAGCTAAGATCTTCAATCAGCCGGAAACGACTGTGGCAAAGAAACAAAAGACATATAAAAAGCATAAAGTACTAATAATTGACGATAATCCGATGAACACAGAAATCTTAAAGGAAATCCTTGATCAGATAAACCAGAGTTCTGTTGTTGTCCATAATGGCAAACATGCGCTTGATATAGTTGAAAAAGAAAAATTTGATTTAATTCTTCTTGATGTGATGATGCCGGAAATGAGCGGTTTTGATGTTATTAAACAGCTTAAATCAAAAACTTCCACAAAAGATATTCCTGTTATTTTTGTCAGCGCACTTGATAAAACCAGTGCTATAGTTAAAGGGTTTAATTTGGGATCTTATGAATATATTATAAAACCTTTTAATATAGAAGAAGTCAAAGCCAGAATCCTGAGTATATTAAAAATTAAAGATCTTCAGGACGAATTAAAAGCTGAGAAAGAAGTTCTTGAGCTAGTGTTTAAATTTTCAGCCGATGGCATCGTAATTTTAGATTCTGACTTTAAAATAATTTCATGTAATGAATTATTTTCAAAATGGCTGAATTTATCTAAAGAAAAAATAATTAATCAGGATTTTTGTTGTATTTTTGGAAATAACAATGATTTTTGTCGTATAAAACAATGCCTGCAAGCAAGTGAAGGGTGTACTAATTTTTGTCTTGAAATAAACGCAGACAGCGACAAAGAAAAAAGATTTCTTGAAATAAGTTGTTCGAAAATAAACCAGTCTTTAAACGAAGTTGAAGGTTATGTTTTAATTCTTAGAGATTTTACGGAGCATAAAGAAATTGAACAACAAAAAGAAACTTTTGTAGCAACACTTACGCATGACTTAAAAACCCCTGTTCGTGCTCAAATGAGGGCATTGGAAATGCTTCTTGATGAAAAGTTCGGAAAAATAAACGATAACCAGAAAGAAATCATTGAAGAAACAGTTAATTCAAACAAATATATGTTTGGGATGGTGGAAAATCTTCTCGCAACTTATAGATACGAAAATAAAAGCGTAAATATTCAAAAACATTATTTCGATATTAATGATTTAATAAAAAATTGTTACGAACAAATAAAATACCTTGCCGAAGACAAAAAACAGGCAATAAATTTTAATTTTGAGCGGAAAACTCTGAATTTATACGCAGACAGCCTTGAAATAAAACGGGTTATAATCAATTTACTTTCAAATGCCATAAATTATACCTGTGAATACGGACAAATAATTATTTCTTCAAAACTTAAAGATGATGCGGTCATAATTTCTTTCGCCGATAACGGAAAAGGACTTTCTGCTCAGGAAATATCAACTATATTTAACAAATACCAAAGCTTCGCCAAAAAATTCAGACAAGTCGGTACAGGTCTTGGACTTTATCTTTCAAAACATATTATCGAAAGCCATAACGGCACTATCTCCGTAATAAGTGATGAAAGCACAGGAAGTGTCTTTACAATAAAATTACCCGTAAAATAAAAATTTCCCTATCCCTTAATTTAAACATGGGATAAAATATATTCAGTTCATGTTTGTTTTCAGAGTTGTAAAATATGAACTGAAAACAATATCGTTAATTGAGATAAAGAATGCCAAACACCATTTTTATAAAAGAAAGTTTTATAAAAATTATAACTTCTTCGATAAGCACTATTATCGAAGCCAAAGATGTTTTTAAAAAAGAAGTTTCTCAAGGGGTCTTGTACAACCTTGTCAACAGAAATGAATACTTGAAAGAAACCTGTCAGGCGCTTAATTCTGATAAGCAAAAACTGATTTCCTTAAAAGGATTTCAAGGAACAGGAAAAACAGAATTCATCAACACCATAATATACGCACTTGAAGAAAATATACTTAATTTTTACTATGAATGCTCTCCCGTAACACATTTGGATGATATTATCCTCTCTTTATTCAATTTTTTAAAGAAAATAACAATAAAAAATCCTGAATACAAAAGAGCTTTTAAAATTTCAAACAACCAATCAATCGATGAAAGGCTAATGAATTATATTAAAAGCATAAACATACCTTTATTAATCGTGATTGACGGTTTTGAAAATCTGCCTGAAGAACAAAAAGAATTAACACATTTTTTGGAGTTCCTTTTATCGCTTCCTGAAATAAAAATAATTATAGCCGGTCGAAAATTAAGTTTTTCTTCTCAAAAAACTGAAACTTTTGAAATAAGGCTTGGCGGTCTCGAAGAATCGGAAGCTTATAAACTTCTGAAGAATAACGGAATAACAGAAACAGAAAGCGGTTTGCAACAAATTTTTCAAGTAACCAGAGGGTATCCCGAAAATCTTTTGTTGTTTTCAAATACCGTTAATACTTTAGATATATCTTCTTTTGATTTAATGCAGGAATATTACGCAAAAGAACAAAAAAGCTTTGAAGAATTTGTTTATCAGAAGATTTATAAAACTATTCCCGATGAATTTTTAAAAACCGTTTATTTTTTTGCAGCTGTAAGACACTCTGTGAGTTTTGAAACATTAGAAAAATTAAATTTTACCTCTGATATTTTAAATAAAATAAATTATCTGGCTTCCAAAATGATCTTAACTCAAAACGGTGGCGTCTCTTACGTAAAAAGTCTACTAAAAAGCACTATTTATTCAAATATTACAGCTGATGAAAAAAAGCAAATCCACAGATATCTTTATGAAATATATTCCGAACAAATTTCGAAAAAACTCGAAGAAAGAATTTTCTCTATATCAAGAAAACTTTTATACTCAGAACAGTATTATCATTATATGTGTTTAATAAATTACGGCGACAAATCTTTACCTGCTTTAAAATCGACAACACTATCAAACCTTAAGCCTGATTTTAGATATCTATATACAAATATAACAGACAAATTATTTACGGGAAGCGCAGAAAATGAATTTAACAATCATTCTTCTTTGTTGCAAAAAGAAAATAAAACAGATATAACCTTGAAAAGCAGTCAGGTTGAAAATAAAAACAAACAAAAGCCCGAAAATATAATAAAAACAGATGATATCATCTCGATTCAGATTCAGCCTGATGATAAAATCGAGCTGTCAGAAGAAGAACAAGCCCTTTTGGCTGAAGAAAACAACTTAAATGATTCCGAGGACGTTTCATCTGAAAAACTTGGACAGGTTATTAGTTTTACGCAGGCTGACGGAAAAACTCAGAGTGAAAGTTTTCTTGAAAAGGATAATAAAAAATCTGCTCAGTCTCAAAACAATAAACTTTCTAACGGGCTTGAAGAAAAAATAAACAGTTTAAAATCCGAAGCACGCACTTTTTATGAAAGCGGCAAATTCGACGAAGCTGCAAAAAAATTCGAAGAAACTCTTGTTTTATATGAAATTCTCAAGGACAAATCAAATATAAACAGGTCTTTAGTTTTAATAGCAAATACCTATAAAGAAGGTTTTCGTCATGATGTTGCTTTGATGTACTACAATCGGATTATAGGTCTGGAAAATACCTCTGTTGAAACAGAATCAGCAATTGAAGCATTATGCGGCATCGCTGATATTTATGATTACAGGGAAGATTTTGATAATGCCTTAAAATTTTACGAAAGAGCTCTTATAGAAGCTGAAAACTCTAATAATACAAAACAAAAAGCAAATATATATTTTAAAAAAGCACTTGCTTATGACGATTTTGGCGATATTGACAAGGCGTTGGACTTTTACCTGAAAAATACTAATATTTCAGGAAATATTAAGACAAACCCCAATATAGCAGCAGCTTATTCAAACATGGCAGCAATTTACGAAGAACGCGGAAATTTACATAAAGCAAAAGAATATTATTCGGAATCATTGAAGTTTGATAAACTTATGAAAAATAAAGAAGGGCAGTATGAATCGCTCTCAAGTATTGGAAATATATATTTTGATATGGTTGATTATCAAAAAGCTAATGATTGTTTCCATGAAGCACTTGCAATTGCCAAAGAAACCTGTGATGATTATAAAATAGCTATGAGCTATCTTGACATCGGCGATATATATTTGCAGGAAAAATATTATGAAAAAGCTTTAAAAGCTTTTATAATTGCAGGAAAAATTATCGAAAAGACAATTTCCACGGACAGCAGGGAAAAAATAGACCGAAGATTAAAAAAAGTTATAAATGAGACAGGCGAACATAATTTTAAAAAAATTATTGAAAAATTAAAGAAAAAAATATGAATAATAATATAAACGAAAACGATAACTGGGAAATTTTTATAAAAAAAGCTGAAGAATTTAATATAAACCTGACAGATAAGCAGGTCAATCAGTTTAAAAAATACTGGCAGTTTCTATACGAATATAACAAGCATACAAATCTTGTAAGTTCTGCCGAGGCTGACATAGTGGTTTTAAAGCATTTTGCAGATTCTCTTTCTATTGGTCTACTAGAAAACGAATTAAATCTAAATTCTCCAAAAAGTGTTATTGATATCGGCATAGGTGGAGGATTTCCCGGAGTCCCCATAATTATAACTTATCCGCAGTTAAAACTTTGTGCTGTCGATTCTGTCGGCAAAAAAACAGAATTTATTTCTCAACTTTCTCAAGAATTGGGATTTAATGACAGAATTGAAATTATAAACTCGAGAGCTGAAGAACTTTCTTCTTCAAATGACAGTTTATTCGACATTGCTGTTTCAAGAGCTGTAAGCAAACTTAATGTCTTGCTGGAATATACTTTGCCTTTCATTAAAGTTGGCGGATATTTTATAGCTTATAAAGCAAAAACTTTTCAAGAAGAAATTATCGAAGCAAAACAAGCACTGGCTATTTTAGGGGGAGAAGTTATTAAAACAGTCAATTACACTCTTTCTAACGAAGAAAGAAATCTTATTTTGGTCAAAAAAATAAAGCCTACTCCCGAAAAATACCCGAGAAGAACAGGAACACCCGGCAAAAATCCTCTATAAAAACAGCTAATTTTATAAGGCTGATTAAAATTATGCGTCATTGCGAAGAGAGGCTTTAGACTCGACACGGCAATCCATTATATTTTTTATAGATTATCCCGATATATCATTTGTTGAATCGGATAGAAAATACAAAATGAAAATATAAAAAATACTCAATAAGCCTAATTTTTGTGTTTTTTGCTTAAAACTGTATATGGGCTTAAAAATATTATCCTTTTCAACAATAACTAAAAATCTCCACCCTGTTTCTTTTATTATTTGTTGGGATAAAATATATTCTTTTCCGTTAATCATTAATTCGGAAAGATTTTTTTTATAGTGATATGAAAAAGTAATTAAGTAACATTGCAAATATTAAGTACTATATCCCTGCTTTTCATAACATTTCTCAGAACGTGACTAACGTAATCTTTAAGCTCTAAAACATTTTTAAAGAATTTATTGTTAAAAAAGTCATCCCTTAAAACTTTCCAGAGTTTTTCTATGAAATTAAAATCGGGAGAATATGGCGGTAAAAAGAACAGTTCAACATTTTTCGGTAAAGGATACTCTTCACCTCCCTGATTTCTACGGTATGCAGCGTTATCCATTATGATAAGGTGTTTTTTATCAGGGTAAAGCTCTGATATAGTGCTCTGAAAAATTAATTAAGAAATGAAATATTTTTTGCGAAAGCACTATAGCTTTTAGGAGTGCTGCTTTTCGGAAAAATCAGGCTTTGCCGGTTTTCCTGAAAACAAACTCGTTTCAGTATAACACAATACTTATCAGCTGATTGATAATACTTGAAATTGCTATTATATTATGCTACTATAAAGTAGTAAGCATAAGGAGCAGAAAAAATGCCTAAAGTTTCAGTTTCAATTCCGGAAGATATAATAGAATTTATAGACGAGCAAGGCAAAAATAGAAGTAAAACTATTGTTACTATTCTTGAAGATTATAAAAAGTGCAGGCAATTTAATGATCTTGAAAAAGCTTATGAAGAATATGCCGAATTTAGCAAAGAAGATGATAAAGATTGGCAGGGATGGGAAGACACTTCGTTAAAAGACATAGGTAAAGAGTAATGGCGAATCCAAAACGTGGTGAAATTTGGCTTGTTGAATTTGATCCTTCCGTAGGTACAGAAATACAAAAAACCAGACCGGCTTTAATAATATCCAATGATATTGCAAATGATAAAAGTTCAAAAATTACTGTTGTCCCTTTAACAAGTCGGATAAAGCAATTTCCAATTGTTGTTATAATTGAACCTGACGAATTAAATAAACTTGATAAACAAAGTTTAATTAGAGTTCCTGATGTTTGTACTTTTGATAAACTTAGGTTAAGAAATAAAATTGGTGAATTATCATCAGAAAAACTAAAAGAAGTTGATAAGAAACTAAAATTGCATCTTGGATTAAATTAAAAAATAATTATTAAATTTTATTTAAAAAGCTGTCAGTATAAACAGCTTTTTTATTTGCTCAAATTATAAACTGCACTGCCAAAAAATCAAACAGAGAATTTCGCTTAATTTTTTGAGAAAAACCCTAAAAAACTCTTCAAAAAGAATTCTCTTTATTTCATAAAATGCAAAAACCCCGCTAACAGCGGGGTTTTTAAAGGCTAAAGGACTTATTTGTCTCTTGATATAGACTAAAATACGGAGAAGAACGAATTCGAACCCTCGATGTAGAAAGCTACCGCATTTTAGTTTATACTCAAGTATAGCTTGCTTTTTCACTTTAATCAACTTTAACTCCTTTTATAAACACAATACTTATCAAGTACTTTTAAAAATATCATGAACCGTGTCACTTGACACAGTTCACTACATAAGTTATTATTTTAGTATGATAAAAACTTTTAAACATAAAGGAATAAAGAAATTTTTTGAACAGGGAGTTGCTTCCGGTATAAACCCTGAGCATGAATCAAGATTAAAAAGAATGCTCGCATATCTTGACAGAGCAAAATATCCGGAAGATATGAATTTACCGGGTTTTAAATTACATCCGTTAAGAGGTGATAAGAAAGATCTATGGTCAGTAACTGTCAGCGGCAATTGGAGATTGACATTCAAGTTTGAAAAAGGCGACGCATACATTTTAGATTACCAAGATTATCATTAACAGGAGTATAAAAATGATTTATAAAAGAGAAACCGATATAATGCACAATCCTGCGCATCCCGGAGAAATTTTAAGAGAAGATTGTATTAAACCGCTTGGATTAACCATCAAAGAAGCTGCTTTAAAGCTGGGTATAACAAGACAAAATCTATCAGATATCGTTCATTGCAAAACAGCTGTTAGTCCCGCAATGGCTATAAAGCTTGCTAAAGCTTTTAACACATCACCTGATGTATGGTTAGGAATGCAAATGCAATACGATTTATGGAAAGCTAAACAAATTACCAATGTTGATAATGTTCAGATAATGTATGGTTAGTTTTTTAGAAAATATTTCACAATAAAAATTACAATAAAAGTTGTCGGTGAGAAATCAACAGCTTTTTTTATTTGCTTAAATTCCGAACTGCACTGCCAAAAAATCAAACAGAGAATTTCAACTTAATTCCCTATAAACAGGAGTTACGCAGCATAAGTTAAAGTCTTGTTGTCATTGAATTTTATAGTAC